>NZ_CDWWXA010000061.1:0-14449 GCF_977971845.1 Frankia sp. CeCAU1
GCCCCGGCCCTATCCCCGGCCTTATCCCCGGCCGCGGCCCCGTCCCGGACGGACGCCGCGGCAGCGCTCCAGGACGCCGGGACGGGAGCGGGTGTGCCAGTGACGAGCTGGACAACACACAGGTCGGCGACCTCCGAGACGATCAACGCGGCCAGGGAGCGCAGGGCGGCGGGAGGCTCCACGGCCGCGGCCACGATCCCGGTAGCTCGCCCCAGCAGCTGAAGGCGTCGATCGGCGAGTGCCAGGGCGGCCTGCGCCTCGCGCGTCGCAGCCAGGGTCCGATAACCGCGCGCGGCGTCGGCGGCGAGCTGTTCGTAGCCGGTGGCCCGTTCCAGGGCCTGCGCGCAGGCGTCGGCGATCGCGATGAGGGACGCCTGATCAGCGGCGGTGAACTCCCGCGCCTGGCGGAACCCGAAGGTCACCACGCCGAAGGGGGCGCCGCCCCCGACGGCCAGCGGCAGCATCGCCCAGGCATGCTCACCCGCCGCGGCGGCGACGTCGGCGACCTCCGGCACCGGCCAGCGGGCGAGCAGCTCGTCGCGGTCGACGAGAAACAGCGCACGACCGCCCCGCATGACCTCCGCCACCGGATGTACCGCCCCCAGCGCCACCTCCGACCAGCTGGCGAGGCCGTCGGCGGGACCCGGCGGGGCGTGGAAGAGCAGCCGGTCGTGCGCCTCGTCCACGAGCGCGACGCCCCGGCCGGCGGCCCCGGCCATCCGCCCCCCGACGTCGAGGACGGTGGCGACGACGTCGTCCACGGTCAGGGTCCGGGCGAGCGCCACGGCCAACGTCGCGGTCTGTTCGGCCCGTTCCGTCGCGATCCGGGCCCGCTGGTCGGCCGTGGCCCGGTCGGCCTCGGCAGCGCGTACCTCGGTGAGGTCGCGGATCACCCCGAGCCACTCGCCGGGCCGGCTGTTCGGCCGACCGGCCGCCGGCATGGGAACGATGCGGGCCTCGACCACCCGTATGGCGGTGCGGTCGCCTCCGCCACCGGAGATCCGGAACTCGGCCTCGAAGGTCTCACCGTGCTCGATCGCCCCGTGCCAGGCGCGCCCGACCCGCTCCCGGTCGTCGGGATGGACCACGCCGAGCCAGCCGAACCCGGCCAGCTCCGCCGGATGCCGCCCGGTGAAGGCCCGCAGGCGGGGCAGATCGGCATCGAGTGCCCCGTCGCCTTCGGCGTGGAACACGTCCACCGCGGCGGCGTCCACGAGGCCGAGGTAACGTGCGTCGGCCCGCGCCCGCTCCCCCTCGACCGCCCGCGTCCCGCTGGCGTCGATCGCGATGAACGCCACGCCCACCAGCCCGACCTGAGGGTCGTTCACCGGATACCAGCTGGCGAGCCACGTCTGCGGCGGCCCGGAACCATCGGTGGCGACCATGACCTCCAGGTCCACCACCGGCTCGCCGGTGCGCAGCACCCGTGCCAGCAGAGCGTCGAGTTCCTGGCCGGTGTCGCCGAGGAGCTCGGAGACGGTACGGCCGAGGTGCTCGTGGACCGGCCGGCGGTCGAACCGGGCGAGTGTGTCGTTGACCCGCAGGAACCGCCCGGCCCGGTCGAGCAGGGCGAGACCGACCGGGGCCCACGCGAACAGCGCGTCCAGCATCACGAATGTGGCCGCGGGGTCGGTTCCCGGGGCGTGTCCGGGCGGGGGGAAAGCGGACCGGACACGCCCCGGCAGCCCCGCCGGATCGGACCGGCGCATCCCTGGCGCCTCCGGCGCGCGGCGCGGCTCGGTGCCGTCGATGACGTCCCGCATGACCGGCTCGGCGGTCACGGCCGAAGCGGCCGGCCGGGCGACCATGGGCCAGCCCTCGGGTAGCTCGGGTGGCTCGGGGTCGGCTCCCCGGTCCTGACGGGGGCCGGTCTCCGGGCCGGGGACCTGCTTCGGGCCGGGGACCTGGTTCGGGCCGGGGACCTGGTTCGGGCCGGGATGCGCGCGTGGGGCGGGGTTGGTGTGTGGGCCAGCCGACGGCCCCCCTTGGGATCGGGTGACCGGATTCGGTCCCGGGGAGACATCCCCCTGGCCGGACGGAACAACGCCCGATGACGGGGAGGCGGATCCCGGGGGGCTCATGGAGAAGCGCGTACCCGCGGGACCCGCGTCCACCGACCCCAGATCCACCAACCCGAGGTCCCCCGGCAGCGCCTCCGACAGCCCGACGTTCGCCGGCCGGTACATCGGCACGAGAGACGCCTGCCCAGGCATCCCCTCTACGGGGGTACCAGGCGTCCCGGCAACTCCCGCAGAATCAGGGGAGAGCATCGGGAATGCGCCGGAAGCGGGCCAGACGGGCGGCTGCGCGGAGTGCGGCGACGTCATGGGAGACGATTGTGGACGGCGTGCGCATGTTGTGCTGAACCACCCCGGATAGTCGCCCCGTCCGGAGTCGGGCGGTTCGGTGTCCAGAACCGCCGGGGTCCGACGTCCGCGCGGGGCGCCGGCGGTCCAGCAACGATCTCCACGGACAGCACGGTCACCCGCCCGGTCGACACGATCACTGGATCCAACGTGAGATGAACCACCTCCGGCACGTCGTCGGCGAGCCGGGCGATCCTGAGGAGCAGGTCCTCCAGCGCGGCGATGTCGACCGGCGTCGAGCCGAGGTATCCCAGCAGCAGCGGCGCCGCCCGCACCGAGCGCACGAGGCGCGCCGCGTCAACGTCGGTGAGGGGAAGGATGTGATGTGCGCGGTCCTCCAGCAGCTCGGTCGCGGGGCCCGAGAGGCCGAACGAGACCAGGGGACCGTACCGGGGATGCTCCTCGGAACCGACAACCACCGACACGCCGACCGGGGCCATCCGCTGGACGACAATCGGCACCTCCGCCCCGAGCTGGGAGCGCAGCGACGCCCATGCCGCCCGCACGGCTGCCGCGTCGGGCAGGTCGAGACGCTGACCGCGCAGGTCCGGACGATGCCGGTAGGGCCGCGACCGCGCCTTGAGCGCCACCGGATAGCCGCGCTGGCCCGCCGCCTCGACGGCCCGGCGCGGGGACGTCGCCAGGATGGCCGGCTCCACCGTGACGCCGTAGCAGTCCAGCAGGGCGGCAGCCCGATCCTCCGGAAGGCGACCGGTGAGTCCGGCGACGAGCGAACGCGCCTCGTCTGCTCGCACCGTCGTCGTCGGCACGGTGCCGATCGGGCGCGCCCACCACTGGGCGTAGCCCACCACCCGGCGCAGCGCGGCGACGGCAGCCTCCGGCGACGAATAGGCCGGGATGCCAGCGAGCTCGCCGGGCATCTCGACCCCCTGCACCACGGCGAGAACCGGGATCTCGATGGTCGCGGCAGCCGCGACGGCGTCCACCGCGATCGGCCCGGCCGGGGAGGGCGGCAGCCGGACCAGCGTGGCGATCAGCGCATCCGCCCGGTCCGCGGCGGAGGTCAACGCCCGGGTGAGGTCCCCGGGGGAGCTGCCAACCGGGAGGAGCACCTCCTCGACCCTGAGCCCGGCCGCGTCGGCGGCGCGGGCCGTCAGCCGGACCAGGGCACGGGAGTCGCCGACGACGGCGACCCGACCGCCCGCGGGCAGCGGCTGCGTGGTGAGCAGCAGCGCGACGTCGAACGCCTGGGAGACCTGGTCGACGCCGATCACCCCGGCCTGCCGCAGAAGCGCGTCGTCAAGGGCCGAACGGCCGGAGTACACGACGATCACCGGTTTACGCCGACCCACCCGTCGGGCCAGCCGGGCGAACTTGCGGGGGTTACCGAAGGTCTCCAGATGCATGATCACCGCGTCGGTCTCGGGGTCCTCCTCCCAGTACTGGAGCAGGTCATTGCCGCTCACGTCGGCCCGGTCCCCAGCGGAGACGAAGACCGACAGACCGACCCCGCGCGCGGCCGCCGCCGCCAGGATGGCCCCGCCGAACGGACCCGACTGGGAGTAGCAGCCGATGCGGCCGGCCGGGGGCATCCGGGGCACCATCGAGGCGTTCAACCCCGCCGCCGGATTCTGGATGCCCATGCTCGCCGGGCCGACCACCCGCATGCCATCCGCCCGGGCCTCGGCCACCAGGGCCGCGTCCGCGGCGGCGTCACGCTGGTCGGTGAGGACGACCAGCCCCCAGACTCCCGCCCGCCCGCAGGCTGCGACGACGTCGGGCACCTGCGCGGGCGGCACGCACACCACGGCCAGGTCGACCGGACGCGGCACGTCCTCGATGCCGGCGTAGGCCTGGATCGACGCCACCGCGCCGCCGGCCGCGGCCGCCGCCGGGTTCACCGGGTAGACGGGGCCGTCGAAACCGCCGGCGAGCAGGTGACGCAGGACCGCGTTGCCCACGGACGCGGCAGACCGCCCAGCACCGATGACGGCGATCGCGCGCGGATGCAGCAGCCGACCGATCGAGGCGGCCTCGGCATGGTGCTCCCGGGCCCGCATCACCCCGACCGACCTCTGGGTGGGGGTGATCTCGAAGGACAGCCGGACCGCGCCCGAGTCCCAGGTCCTCGAGACCGTGTAACCGGCATCGAGGAAGACCCGGATCATCTGCTGGTTCTCCCCGAGCACGTCGGCGTCGAAGCGGCGGATCCCACGGTCCCAGGCCGCGGCGGCAAGATGCTCCAGCAGCACCGAACCCAGCCCTCGTCCCTGCTGGGCGTCCTCCACCAGGAAGGCGACCTCCGCCTCGGTCGGCCGTGCGGCGGTGCTCTCCCAGTGGGAGACCGCGACCAGGTCGTCGCCGATCATCGCGACGATGGCGCCGCGCAGCCGCTGGTCCACGGTCGTCATCCGGTGGATGTCGGCGTCGCTCAGGGCACAGCGCACGGCGAAGAACCGGAAGTAGATCGACTGGGTCGACAGCCGGGTCCAGAAGGTCCGCAACAGCGGGCCGTCCGTCGGCAGGATCGGGCGGATGTGGGCGGTGCCGCCGTCGCTGAGGATGACGTCGGCCTCCCACTCGGCCGGATAGACGACCGGAGGCTCGGTGCTCACGCGGCGCTCACCCGGTTCTCACGCAGTGCTCAGCTCGCACGCAGTGCTCAGCGGTCGACGGTGGGGTCGAGGCCGTGCAACGGCAGCACCTGACGCCGGGTCGCCGCCACCGTCCGGTCCAACGGATCGTCGGGGTCTCCCTCTCCCGCGTCCCAGGGACGATACCGGACGCTCACCCCGTCCCCGAGCGTCCGGGGCATGGCGGCGGCTCCGACGGACTTCTGCCCGGTCGCCGCCCGCACCCGTCCCGGCGCCGCGGAGCGCCAGTCCTCCGGCAGGGCGCGGCCGGCATCCAGGGGCACGTGGCCGGCGATCGCCAGCAGCTGCGTCCAGGCCCGCGGCACGACCGTGTCCAGCGCGTACCCGCCACCGCCGCAGGCCAGCCAGCGTCCGTCGCAGACCTCGTGGGCCAGCGCGTGCAGCAGGTCGTAGGAGGCCCGTTGGCCGTCCACCGACAGCGCCAGATCGGCCAGCGGGTCGAAGGCGTGCGTGTCGCAGCCGTGCTGGGTCACCAGCACCTGCGGCCGGAAGGACCGCAGGAGCACCGGCACCACCCCGGAGAAGGCGCGCAGCCAGCCGGCATCGCCGGTGGCGGGGGGCAACGCCACGTTCACCGCGGTGCCCTCCGCGGCGGGAGCACCCACCTCGGTCGGGAATCCGGTGCCCGGGAAGAGGGTGCTCCCCGTCTGGTGCAGGGAGATGGTGAGCACCCGCGGATCGTCGTAGAACGCCGTCTGCACGCCGTCGCCGTGATGCACGTCCACGTCGACGTACGCCACTCTGGTGGCTCCGGCGGAGAGCAACCAGGCGATCGCGATCGCCGGGTCGTTGTAGATGCAGAATCCGCTCGCCATTCCCGGCATCGCGTGATGCAGCCCGCCGGCGATCGACACGGCGTGCCGCGGCGGCCCGCTCCACACCGCCCGTGCCGCCTCGATCGTGCCACCGGTGATGAGTGCGGCGGCCTCGTGCATCTGTTCGAAGATCGGGTTGTCGGCCGTGCCCAGGCCGAACAGGGCCGCGAACCTGGCCTGCGCCGGGTCGGGCGCGGCGCGGACCGCGCTCAGGTAGACCGGATCGTGGATCAGGCCGATGAGGTCGTCGGAGGCGAGGGTCGGCCTGGAGATCCGGATGCCCGGCGCGTCGAGAACACCGAGACTCATGGCGAGGTCCATGGTGAGCTCGAGCCGCACGGGATGCAGCGGATGCGCCGGCCCGAAGTCGTAGCCAGCCATGACCGGATCCCAGGCCACGACCGTCGGCTCGGCCTGCGGCTCGACCGGCGGACGGCCGTCGGTCCGCAGCTCGGAATCGCCCGGGACACCCATCTGTCGACCGTAGCCCGATCACGCTCCCAGAGGTAGCGGTGGTGTCGATGACGAAAACCCGGGGCCATCGATGAGGCACGTAGATCTGCCCGGAATGGCCTAGGGTCAGTGCCCGTGGCAGCAGACCGAGTGACACCGGACCATGCGGCGATGGAAGACGGGCGGCAGCCGGCCGGCCGTGATGGTGGGTCGGTGGCTGCCGGCACGCCACTGTGGGAACCGCCTCCCCGTCGGATCAGCCAGGCCGCGGTGACCAACTACCGCGCCTGGCTCGCCGCCGAGCGGGGGGTTGAGCTCGCCGACGACACGCGCCTGTGGGAGTGGTCTGTCACCGACCTGAACACGTTCTGGGAGTCGATCTGGGATTTCTGCGCGGTCGAGGGGGACCGCGGCACCGGTCCGGCGCTCGCCGACGCGGCGATGCCCGGCGCGGTCTGGTTTCCCGGTGCCCGGGTGAACTACGCGGAGAACGCACTCACCCGGCGCGGGCCGGCCCCGGCCGTCATCGCCGTGCGCGAGGACGGTGCCACGGCCGTGGTGTCCTGGGACGAGCTGCGCCGGCAGGTGGCGAAGGCGGCGGCGGGACTGCGGAGCCTGGGTGTCGCCGAGGGTGACCGGGTCTGCGCCGTGCTGCCGAACACCGTCTACGCGATGGTGGGGATGTTGGCCACCGCCAGCATCGGCGCGGTGTGGTCGTCGTGCTCGCCGGAACTCGGCCCGACGGCCCTGCGCGCGCGGTTCGGCCAGATCGACCCGAAGGTCCTGATCGGCGTTGACGGCTACAGCTACGGCGGGAAGAGCTACGACGCCCTCGGCACCCTCGCCGCGCTCGCGGGCGACCTGCCAGGGCTCGGGGCAAGCGTGATCGTGCCGTACCTGTGGCCGGACGCGCTCTCCCGGGCCCGGGCCGCGGGGCTGCCGGGGCTGCTCACCTGGGACGAGCTGATGGCTTCGGAGACCTCCGAGCCCGAGTTCACCCGGGTCGCCTTCGACGCGCCGCTGTGGATCCTCTACTCGTCCGGCACGACCGGCCCCCCCAAGGCGATCGTGCACGGCCACGGCGGCATCCTGCTGGAGCACCTGAAGTCGCTGGCGTTGCACCTCGATCTCGGTCCGGACGACCGGTTCTGCTGGTTCACCACGACCGGCTGGATGATGTGGAACTATCTGGTCTCCGGTCTGCTCGTCGGCGCGACCGTCGTGCTCTACGACGGAGCGCCCGGCTATCCGGCGCTCGGCACCCTGTTCGGTCTGGCGGAGGCCCTGGAGCTCACGTGCCTGGGCACGTCCGTGGGCTACCTGCAGGCCTGCGAGGACGCCGGGCTGGTCCCGCGCGAGTTCGCCGATCTGTCCAGGCTGCGCACCGTCGGATCGACCGGATCGCCACTGTCCGCAGCCGGCTATGCCTGGGTGTACGAAGCGGTGGGCCCGACCGTGATGCTGTCGTCGATCAGCGGTGGCACCGACGTCTGCACGGCGCTGGTGGCGGGCCTGCCGACGATGCCGGTGCGGGCCGGGGAGATCGGATCGCGCGCGCTGGGCTGCGCGGTGCGCGTCTTCGACGAGGCCGGCGAGGAGGTCGTCGACGAGGTCGGTGAGCTTGTCGTGACCGCGCCGATGCCGTCCATGCCGCTGTGCTTCTGGGCCGACCCGGACGGCGGCCGGCTGCGGGAGAGCTACTTCTCCGTCTACCCCGGCGTCTGGCGCCACGGGGACTGGGCGAGGATCACACCTACCGGTGCCGTCGTCATCCAGGGACGTTCGGACGCGACGTTGAACCGCGGCGGCGTCCGGATCGGTACCAGCGAGCTCTACAGCGTGGTCGAGCGGGTCCCCGGGATCGCCGACAGCCTCGCGGTCGACACCGCGGACGAACGCGGGCACGGCGAGCTGCTCCTTTTCGTCGTCCTCACCGAGCCCGGCCTGACCAAGGCGGTGGCCGCCCGGCTGCGCGAGGTTCTGCGCGCCGAACTCAGCCCACGCCACGTTCCCGACCAGATCATCGAGATCACCGAGGTCCCTCGGACCCACACCGGCAAGAAGCTTGAGGTACCGGTGAAGCGCCTGCTCGCCGGGACTGCCCTGGACAAGGCCGTGAGCCTCGACTCGGTCGCCAACCCCGGTGCCCTGCTGCCCTTCGCCGCCGCCTCGGCCCGGTCGCGGCGGTCGGCGTCGGAGCCGATGACGGGAACCGCGCTGGAACCCGGCACCGGATCCGACGGAGAGGCCGAACCCGGAGCTTGATACAGCAAAGTCGGATCTTCACCCGGCAAAAACGAAGATCCGACTTTCATCGATCCCGCGATCATGACGTGACCGCCATGATCGCGGTACTCTTGTCTTCCACCCGTGCCGCACCGTGCACCCGTGCCGCACCGTGCACCCGTGGACGTGCCCCCGCGGACTCGACCGCAGGTGCGCTCGCCCGATCGATCAGTCGAGGAACTCGCGCAGCCGACCGGCGACGGCGGGCTTGCGCAACTCCCGAAGCGTGTCCCGCTCGATCTGACGGATGCGCTCACGGGTCAGGCCGAGCCGGTTGCCCACCTCGGCGAGGGTGTGCTGCTTGCCGTCGGCGAGACCGAAGCGCAGCCGCATCACCTCGCGCTCCCGCGGGCTCAGGCCACCGAGGACGTTCTCGATCTCGTCCTGCATGGCGCCGTAGGAGGCGGCGTCCGCCGGGGAGGTCGCGTCGGAGTCCTCGATGAAGTCACCGAGCACGGAGTCACCATCGTCACCGACCGAGGTCTCCAGGCTGACGGTGTCCTGCGCATACCGGCGCAGCTCCACCACCTGCTCGATCGGCATGTCCAGCTCGAGGGCGAGCTCCTCGTCGGTCGGCTCACGGCCGAGCGTGGAGACGAGCTGGCGCTGCAACCGGGTGATCTTGTTAATCTGCTCGACCACGTGGACCGGGATGCGGATCGTCCGCGCCTGATCGGCGAGCGCCCGGCCGATGGCCTGGCGGATCCACCAGGTCGCATAGGTCGAGAACTTGTAGCCCTTGGCGTAGTCGAACTTCTCCACCGCGCGGATAAGACCGAGGTTGCCCTCCTGGACCAGGTCCAACAGGGTCATCCCGCGACCGCTGTACTTCTTGGCGACGGAGACCACCAGCCGCAGGTTCGCCGAGACGAGCTGCTGCTTGGCGGCATGGCCGTCCTTGACCAGCAGACCGAGATCACGACGAAGATCGGCGGGCAGGTCGGGGACGCTCTCGAGCTTGTACTCAGCGAACAGGCCCGCCTCGACCCGCTTGGAGAGTTCGACCTCCTGGGCGGCGTTGAGCAGCGGCACCTTGCCGATCTCGCGCAGGTACATGCGCACGAGGTCGGCGGTACCCGCGTGTTCGGCGGTGGACCGGCTGGCGGCGGTGGCGTCGTCGCTCGCATCCTCCTCGTCAAGGAGTTCAACGCCAACGGCGTTGAGGCGCGCGATGAGAGCGGGCAACAGTTCAATACCGATGTCCGCGGACTCGAGCGCGTCACGCAACT
This sequence comes from Frankia sp. CeCAU1, assembly GCF_977971845.1. NCBI lineage: Bacteria > Bacillati > Actinomycetota > Actinomycetes > Frankiales > Frankiaceae > Frankia > Frankia sp. CeCAU1. Next base: position 9,765 of record NZ_CDWWXA010000061.1, read on the forward strand.
CGGAGCGGCTGATCTCGCCGGCCTCGCGACCACGGGCGATGACCTCGGCCACCGCGCTCACATCGAGCTCGTCGGTATCGTCGGGAACAGCGGCCAGCGAACGGCTGGGAGCGGTGCGGACAGGAGGAGCGGCCCGACGAGCACGCCGCGGGCTACGCGGGCGGTTGTCGTCGGTGCGCTCGGCAAGTTCCAGAGCAGGCAGCGTCATCAGTGGCAAATCCGATGGTCGGTGCGGGTGGGTCGTCTCGTTCTGTGCACGTGGGAGGTAACGAACGAAGACGCGGAACCATTCCCCGTGCAGGCACACCCGGACATCAGCGATCGCCGGGCCTACCAAGCAGTGTAGACCCTAGCCCTCGAGACGCTGCACTCGCTGCCGCGAAGACTACCTGGCAGATTCCACCCTGTGGCGCGAACCGCGAACTCTCCTGAGCTTCTCTGGTGGCCGAGCACCCTGCGGATCAGGCCAGCGCCAACTGTAAGCAACAGATCCACTACTCACTGTGGAAGTTTTTTGCGTTCCATCATCCGTGCCATATTTTCTGACGATCACCGGTCGGTGCTAACCCGTAACGGTAGTCGGCAAGCCGACACCCGCGACCCGGCCCGGACCCGGGCTCTCCACCGGGACGGAACGACCGGCGGGCCGCCGCGGGCGCCGCCGCCGACACCACCCCGACGCCGAGGCGCTCGAGAACGGCGATTCCGTTAGGCGGGCCACACCCGACGGACCCTGACTCTGTGCACAGCGTGTAACCGCTACTCTCACACGATGTCCGTCCCCAGCCTTCCCGCAGACCTGGCGGCACTACGGGAAACCGCGATCGACGTGCTACGAGACAACGACCTCGGCGACATCACCCGGCCCTCCCCGACGCTCTACCCGCACCAGTGGCTCTGGGACAGCTGCTTCATCGCGATCGGACTGCGCCGTCTCGACCCGGGACGGGCCGCCAAGGAGGTCCTCTCGCTGCTGCGAGGCCAGTGGCCGAACGGCATGATCCCCCACGTGATCTTCGCGGAGACCTCGGACTTCTACCACGCCGGTCCGCAGCGCTGGCGCTGCGACCAGGTGACCACGACCGCCGGCGGAGTGCAGAGCACGGGGGTCACCCAGCCGCCGATGATCGCCGAAGCCGCCGTCCGGATCGCCGCCATGATGACGCCATCCGCCCGCGACGCCTTCTACCGCGCGTTGTTCCCCGGCCTGCTGCGCTTCCACACGTGGCTCTACCTCGAACGCGACCCCGACGACGACGGTCTCGTCACCCTGGTCCACTCCTGGGAGTCGGGGATGGACAACACGCCGGCCTGGATGGAGATCACCAGGCCGGCGGCTCCGCTGGGAGTGCGGGCACTGCGCCGGATCAACGGCGGCGACGCCCTGGACGCGCTGCGGCGCGATGCCAAGGAGGTCCCCCCCGACGAGCGGCTCACCTCGGGAGACCTGTTCACGCTCTACCGGATCGTGCGTGAGCTGCGGCGGGCGCACTACAACTTCCGCGAGATCCGTCGGAGCATCGTCCCCCTCGTCCAGGACGTCGCCTTCAACGCGATCCTCATCCGGGCCAACGAGCACCTCACCGCCATCGCCGCCGAGATCGGCCAGACCATCCCCGCCTGGCTGTGGCGGTCCATGCACAGGACGCGCGAGGCGATCGAGCGGCTCCACGCCGACGGCACCTACTACAGCCGCGACTTCCGGACGGGAACGCTGCTGCGCCACGAGACGATCTCGGGGTTCCTGCCGCTCTATGCCGGGGTCGTGCCCGAGGACCGGGTCGACGAGATGGTCAAGACGCTCACCTCACCGCGCTACTGGTCCCGGTTCGGCATCGCGAGCGTGCCGCTCGACGACCCGGGCTTCCTTCCCCGGTGTTACTGGCAGGGTCCCGTCTGGGTCAACATGAACTGGCTGATTGCCGACGGGCTGGAGCGTTACGGTCGGCTCGACGCTGCGGAGAACCTGCGCCAGAACACGATCGACATGATCGCATCGTCCGGGGCGATGTTCGAGTACTACTCACCCCTCGACGGTTCCGGCGCGGGCAGCAACCGGTTCTCCTGGACCGCGGCGCTCCTGGTCGACCTCCTCGCCGCCGAGCACTGAGCCACACCGCCGAGCACTGTCTCGGAGCAGGGACCCGATGCGGAGCAGGCGCCCGATGCGGACCGGGTGCCCGATGCGCATCGGGCACCCGGTCGGACCGGCCGCCGCGACGCCTAACTGCAGCCGCTGGTCGAACCGCACTGCTCACAGACGTAGCAGCTACCAGCTGGCCGCATGGTCACCCCGCAGGTGAAGCAGAGCGGAGCATCGACCACGGTCTGCGCGACGAGCGACTCGCCGGGCGGTGCCAGCCGCAACTCCCGTGCCACGTACGCCGGGCCGTTCCCTACCGCCGGACCGGGCGGGACGCCCGGGTCACCCCGATCGGCGACGGAAGCCGAGGATCCGGTCACCGCGGCCCCCTGGGATCCGGCCGGGCCGTCGATCCCGGCGGGCTGCGCCGATCGCGCGGCCTCCACCGCCGGCGCTGGACCGTACTGACCCGCGACCCGACGGGCCCGGTCGGCCGCGGTCGAGATGCCGAGTTCGGCCCGCTGATCGGCGTCGAGATAGTCGAGCGCGAGGCGACGGAACAGATAATCCATGATTGACTGGGCGATCCGCACGTCCGGGTCGTCGGTCATCCCAGCCGGCTCGAACCGCATGTTGATGAACTTGCTGACGTACGCCTCCAGCGGCACGCCGTACTGCAGGCCGATCGAGATGGCGATCGCGAACGCGTCCATCACGCCCGCCAGGGTGGACCCCTGCTTCGACATCTTGATGAAGACCTCACCGAGACCGTCGTCCGGGTAGGAACCGGCGGTCAGATAACCCTCGGCCCCACCGACGGAGAAGGACACCGTCCGCGACGGGCGGGTCTTCGGCAGCCGGCGGCGCACCGGCCGGTACTCGACCTCCATCGGGGCGGGTCCGACGGAGCCGGCGGTCCCGACCGCGTCTCCCGTGCCGGCCCCGACTCCCGTGCCGGCCCCGACTCCCGTGCCGGTCCGGGTGGCGGCCAGCTCGGCGGCCTGCTTCGCCCCCTTGACGTCGGTCAGCGGCTGGCCGACCTTGCAGTTGTCCCGGTAGATGGCGAGGGCCTTCAGACCCAGCCGCCACCCCTCCAGGTAGATCTGCTCGACCTCGGCGACCGTGGCGGTCGACGGCATGTTCACCGTCTTCGAGATCGCGCCGGAGAGGAACGGCTGTACCGCGGCCATCATGCGGACATGGCCCATCGGGGAGATCGCGCGCTCCCCGATGGCGCAGTCGAACACCTCGTAGTGCTCCGGACGCAGGCCGGGAGCGTCGATGACGTGCCCGTGCTCGGCGATGTACTCGACGATCGCCTCGATGGTCTCCTCGGGGTAGCCGAGCGCCTGCAGGGCCGCCGGGACCGTCTGGTTCACAATCCTCATGCTGGCGCCGCCGACCAGCTTCTTCATCTTCACCAGGGCGAGGTCCGGCTCGATGCCGGTGGTGTCGCAGTCCATCGCCAGACCGATCGTGCCGGTCGGGGGGAGCAGGCTGGCCTGCGCGTTGCGCCATCCGTGCTTCTCGCCGACGGTCTGCGCCCGGGCCCATTCCCGGGACGCGGCGGCGAGGATCCGGGAGTCCTCGGCGTGCACGCTGCGCACCGCGTCGTTCGCGGCGGCATGCTTGCGCATCACCCGCCGGTGCGCGCCCGCGTTGCGGGCGAAGCCGTCGTAGGCGCCGACGATCCCGGCGAGTTCGGCGGAGCGCCGGTAGGCGGTGGCCGTCATCAGCGAGGTGATCGATGCGGCCAGCGCCCGGCCGCCGTCCGAGTCGTAGGCCCGGGCGCTGGCCATCAGCAGGGCACCGAGGTTGGCGTAGCCGATGCCGAGCTGCCGGTAGGCCCGGCTGACCCTGGTGATCTCCGGTGTCGGGAAGTCGGCGAAGCAGATCGAGATGTCCATCGCGGTAATGATCAACTCGACCGCCGCGACGAACGCCTCGGCGTCGAAGCTGCGGTCCGGGCGCAGGAACTTCAGCAGGTTCAGCGAGGCCAGGTTGCAGCTGGAGTTGTCCAGGTGCACGTACTCGCTGCACGGGTTGGAGGCGCTGATCCGGCCGCTCTCGGGGCAGGTGTGCCAGTCGTTGATCGTTCCGTCGTACTGGATGCCGGGATCGGCGCAGGCCCACGCGGCCTCGGCGATCGTGTGGAACAGCCCGCGGGCGTCCACCGTCTCCAGGACGCGGCCGTCGAGGCGGGCCCGCAGGTCGAAGCCGCCGCCGTCGACGACCGCCCGCATGAACTCGTCGGTCACCCGGACGGAGTTGTTGGCGTTCTGGTATTGCACGGAGGCGATGTCGCGCCCGCCGAGGTCCATGTCGAAGCCGGCGTCCCGCAACGCCCGGATCTTGGCTTCTTCCCGGGCCTTCGTCTCCACGAACTCGACGATGTCGGGATGATCGACGTCGAGCACGACCATCTTCGCCGCCCGCCGGGTCGCGCCACCAGACTTGATCGTACCCGCCGAGGCGTCGGCGCCGCGCATGAAGCTCACCGGCCCGGAGGCGGTGCCCCCGGAGGACAGCAGCTCCTTCGAGGACCGGATGCGGGACAGGTTGAGCCCGGCCCCGGAACCCCCCTTGAAGATCAGCCCCTCTT
>NZ_CDWWXA010000061.1:14593-23273 GCF_977971845.1 Frankia sp. CeCAU1
CCCGGTACCAGTTCAGGATCGACTCCATGGTGTCGTCCACGGAGAGGATGAAGCAGTTGTGCACACGGAGGCCGGCGGAGAGGTACTCGCCGCTGTCGGTCTGGATGTCGTAGACCGGCATCGGCCCGCGCGGCTCAATGCGCTCGATCTGCAACCGCTTCACCGGCTTCGCGGCCTGGCCGGGCTGATCGAACGACGTCTCCAGCTTCGCGGCCTTCACCGGATCGAGGAAGCCGATCTCGTCCGCGAACGTCCGCCGGTCACCGGCGTTCTGAATGCCCAGGCTCCAGAGGTCGTGGCGGTCGGGTCGCGGATCCGCCTCGCGGCGTACCCGCGCGAAGATGCCGAACCGGGCGAGCAAACCCTGCACCCCGCGAATGAGGCCCTCGCTGATCATGTCCAGCCCGATCAGCGTCGAGCGCTCCCGGCGGGACACGTAGCCATCGGCCTGGAACAGGCTGCGCAGATAAGCCGCGACAACGGGTAGCGGAGCGTCATACAGCCGGGTCGGCACAGTCATCGCCTCGATGGTCAGCGAGGCGTTCGTACCGGCGTACCGACCAACAAAACCGTCCGCCTGCAGCCGGCCCGCGAGCGCCGCCTCGGCGATCTCCCGTGAAGTGATCTCACCCTCGCCCGGGGCGATGGTGCGATGCCACTCGAGGGTGTCCCCGGCCCGCAACGCGCCGGCGGGGACGAAGGCCCCGGCACCCGCGGAGGTGCTCCGCCACACCAGATGATCGGCGGTGACGTCGAGCGCGTGACCGGCCCTCGTCCAGATCCGCAGGACGTCCTTGACGCCGTTGGACTTGGTCGCGATCACCTGGGTCAGACCGTGCGCGTCGAAGACCTTCGTCCCCACCGCGTCCGTCTCCACCAAGGCGCCGATGGGAACCAGACCGGATGGCGTGCTGACGAGGGCGTCATAGGGCTGGCACGCCGAGACCTGCTGCGGCGCGGGGGTTCCCACGTTGAACCAGACCGGCGAGTTGAAGCTGAAGACCTGGTGGAGCAGCATCCAGGTCAGTTCGTGCTCGAAGATCTCGGCGTCGGTGTCCGAGGCGAAGTAGCCGTGCTCGCGGCCGGCCGCGCCGTAGGCGTGCACGACCCGATCGATCAACTGCCGCAGCGACCACTCCCGCCCCGGCGTGCCGGGCGCCCCACGGAAGTACTTGCTGGTAACGATGTTGGAGGCGTTCACCGACCAGAACTGCGGGAATTCCACTCCCCGCTGCTCGAAGTTGACCGAGCCGTCCCGCCAGTTGGTCATGACGACGTCCCGGGACTCCCAGGTGACCTCGTCGTACGGGTGGACGCCGGCGGTGGTACGTGACCGCTGGATCTTCAACCCACTCGCTTTCGCCGCTGACCTGCTCGGCTTCGTGCCGCGGCTGTCGGTCATGACGCTCCTCGTCTTCACTCGTCAGCTTCAACCTTCAACAATGTGTTGTGGGCATCCCCGCCCCAGGCCGCAGCCAGCGGACGTCGGGACGGTGCGGGGCCGGACCTCGACGCACGGCGGTGCCCGCGGGGACGAGCACGCGCCCGGCAAACACACGCACGGCGAACACACGCACGGCGAACGGCACCAGCCAGGTCGAGCCGGGCCGCATGCGTGCCGTCCGGGAGGTCCGCGGTCCTCGCACGGCCGCGACGCGGGATGTCACCCGTCGCCGGCGGGACCGGGCCGGCACGGCGAGCCAGGGCGATGTATGACGCTTTCGGTCGAGCAGTCCCGGCCCTACCTGCTATGCACCTGCTGGGTGCCGATCACCGGCGAGGCATCGACGGCGCCGCGCGGGACCGGTCGTGCTGGTCCATCCCGCGCGGTGGGAGGTCCGGCGGCCTCGGAGCGCAACGCGGCGATCGCGGACTCGAAGTCAGTCAACGACTCGAAGGCCAGGTACACCGAGGCGAAGCGGAGATAAGCCACCTCGTCGAGCTCACGGAGCGGACCGAGGATCGCCCGGCCGATCGCCTCCGCGGGCACCTCCGCCGACCCCGACGAGCGGACGGCGTCCTCTACCCGCTGCGCCAGAAGCGCGAGATCATCATCCCGCACCGGCCGGCCCTGGCAGGCCTTGCGGACACCGGCGATGACCTTGGCCCGGCTGAACGGCTCGGCCGCCCCACTGCGCTTGCGAACCTGAAGGGACGCCTCCTCCATCGTAGTGAACCGGCGACCGCAGGACAGGCAGGACCGCCTGCGGCGGATCGCCGAACCCTCCTCGGCCTCCCGACTGTCAACGACGCGACTGTCCGGATGCCGGCAGAACGGGCACCGCACGCGCTACGCCTCCTTCGCCCGCGCCGGAGCCGACCGCCCCGGACCGGGGATGAGGGACACCGTTGAGGACCCGGCATCCACGCCGGACAGACCACCTTGTGGATGGACCGCCAGCTCCCCGCGGAAGACCTGTGGAACAACCTGTGGATGACTTACACCCCGGTAAGCACCAGATGTTGTGTCCAAGGTAGCGCACGGCCCCAGAGATGAGGACAGCACCCCCGTATGGTCCGTGTGGTCCGCATCGCACGTGGCACCGCACGTGGACGAAAGACGACGGTGCGCGAGAACCCTGCGCCGAGACACTCGTGGACCCGGGAAGCCGGGAAGCCGGGCGTCAGGGAAGGAGTAACGACTGGCCCGGGGCGATCAGTGGTGACCGCAGGTGGTTCAGCCGCATCAACCGGTCCACCATGACCCGGGTGTCGGCGCTCTCGTCGAGCGCCACTGCCACCTCCCACAGCGTCTCCCCCGGCACGACCAGATGGTGCCGCGGCGCCTCCGCGGTATCCGGCCCGGCAATCGACACCCCAGGCATGATCATGATTGCTACCGCCACGACGACCGCCACGACGACCGATACCACCACCACCCGACCCCGCCGGGTCAGCCGGAGCGGCGGGGGTGCGGGCGGGCGACCCGGCGGGTATCCCGCCGGCCGACGACCCACCCGGTCCCTGGCCATCGACAGGTCGACGACCCGCGCCCTGTGTGCGGATCCCACGGCACCCTCCCGTTCCGACGACACCGAACGCCGAAGATCGAACCTTCGTTCGATCGAACGCGTGGTCGATTGTCGCATCGGGAACCGGAAACCGCCAGGGACACGCTCGAACAGACGTTTGAGATTCTGCGACCCGCCGGTTACCGTCGAGTCGATCGGGTGTGAACCGGGCGGTTTCCCCCGGTCACGGACGGCGGCGAGTCGGTAGGTGACCGCTTCCGGAGCGGGACGGTCCGCCGTGCGGTCGCCGGCCGGCCGGTGGCCGCACGGCGGAAGAAAAACGCGACGAGGAGAGCGGTAAGCGATGACTAGCCAAGGCAGGGGTACGCGCCGGGGCGGAACCCGCGGCAACGTGCGAGCCTTTCCCGAAGGCCCCACGGACGCGGGCCTGACCCCCCGGCAGCGCAAGGTGCTGGAGGTCATCCGGGCCGCGGTGGAGCGGCGCGGGTATCCGCCCAGCGTGCGGGAGATCGGTGAGGCGGTCGGCCTCACCAGCACCAGTAGTGTGGCTCACCAGCTCAGGGTGCTCGAGGAGAAGGGCTACCTGCGGCGGGACCCGAACCGCCCGAGAGCGATGGAGGTGCTGACCGTCGAGCACCCCCGGCGACGCGCGGATGTGGGCGCGGGCGCGACGACGGTGGCGGGCACGACGACGGTGGCGGGCACGACGACGGTGGCGGGCACGATTCCCATCATCGGTGAGGCGGCGCCGGGCACCACCGAAGGAAGCAAGTCGGACGCGGCCTACGTGCCGGTGCTGGGCCGGATCGCCGCCGGTGGCCCGATCCTGGCCGAGCAGGCGGTCGAGGACGTCTTCCCGCTACCCAGGGAGATCGTCGGCGAGGGCACTCTGTTCCTGCTCCGGGTCGTCGGCGACTCGATGATCAACGCGGCGATCTGCGACGGTGACTGGGTGGTCGTCCGCCAGCAGCCGGTCGCGGACAACGGGGAGATCGTCGCCGCAATGATCGACGGGGAGGCGACGGTCAAGCGTCTGCGGCTTCGGGACGGCAAGATCTGGCTACATCCGGAGAACTCGGCCTTCGCCGACATCCCCGGTGAGGATGCGACCATCCTCGGCCGGATCGTGGCTGTGCTCCGCAGGGTTTGATGTGGATCGGCCGGCCGCCCGTCGGGCGGCCGGCCGGGTTGCCTCGCGTCTGATCGCTCCTGGGCTCAGGCCCGGTAGGCGTGCAGCTCCGCTGCGAGTCCCGAGGAAACCCGGGCGGACAGCCGGGTACCGGTCTCGGTGTGCTCCATCGTGAGCACCTCGCCGTTCGCGTGCACCCGGGAGACCAAGTCGCCCCGGGTGTAGGGCACGAGCACGCGCATCTCCACGTCGGGATGCGGCACCCGGGCACAGAGCGCGTCGACCAGCGCGGCCAGCCCCTCGCCCGTGCGTGCCGAGACGAACACGGCGTCCGGGGCGAGCTGGCGCAGCCCCGCGACGACCGTCGGCTCCACGGCGTCCACCTTGTTGACGACGATCAGCTCGGGAACGCCGCCCGCGTCGATGTCGTTGAGAACCTCGCGCACGGCGGAGATCTGCGCGGCCGGATCCGGCGATGATCCGTCCACAACGTGCAGGATGAGATCGGCATCGGCGACCTCTTCCAGCGTCGAGCGGAACGCCTCGACGATCTGATGCGGCAGATGCCGGACGAATCCGACGGTGTCGGTCAGGGTGAAGGCCCGGCCGTCCGGCAGGGTCGCCCGCCGCACGGTCGGATCGAGGGTGGCGAACAGCGCGTCCTCGACCAGGACACCCGCGCCGGTCAGCCGGTTGAGCAGCGACGACTTACCGGCGTTGGTGTAACCGGCGATCGCCACGCTGGGGACCTCGCCCCGCCGCCGGGCGGAACGCTTGGTCTCCCGCACGGTCGTCATCGCGGCGAGCTCGCGGCGCAACCGCGCCATCCTGGCCCGCAGCCGCCGACGATCGGTCTCGATCTTCGTCTCACCGGGACCGCGGGTACCGATGGGCGCCCGGCCGCCGCCACTGGCCGCGGCCCGCGACATCGACTCACCCCACCCACGCAGCCGGGGCAGCATGTACTGCAACTGCGCGAGCTCGACCTGGGCCTTGCCCTCGCGGGAGGTCGCGTGCTGGGCGAAGATGTCCAGGATGAGGGCCGTCCGGTCGATGACCTTTACTTTGACGACCTCCTCCAGCTGCCGCAGCTGACCCGGGGTGAGCTCGCCATCGCAGACCACCGTGTCCGCGCCGGTCGCCGCGACGACCTCGGCGAGCTCGCGGGCCTTGCCCGAACCGACGTAAGTCGCGGCATCCGGCCGGTCGCGACGCTGCACGAGCGCGTCGAGCACCACCGAACCGGCGGTCGTGGCGAGCGCCGCGAGCTCCGCCATGGAGCTCTCGGCCGACCGCGGGGAACCCGACGTCCATACGCCGATGAGGACGACACGCTCCAGCCGCAGCTGCCGGTACTCGACCTCGGTAACGTCGTCGAGCTCGGTGGCGAGACCGGGAACCCGCCGCAACGCGGCGCGATCCTCCAGGTCGAAACCGTCCCCAGAATCGTCGAAAAAGTTCGACAGGTAAGACGAATCGGCATCGGTCAGCTTGATGAGAGATCTGTCGAGAGTGGACGCATCGAAGGCGTCAGCAGGAAGTGTCATACCATCCGTTCTCAACGCGGCCCGCTACCGCACCATTCCGCGATCATTCCGTGCCGCCTGCTCCGGCCGGGCCCCACGACCCGGTGGCCCGAGGAGGATCCGCCGGACCGGAAGACCCTGCCGCACTCGTGGCGCGCCTCCCCCCGTTTCCCGGCGAATCCCGTCGCCAACCAGGGTCCCACGTCACCACGTCGATCGCGAACCGTTTTGCCGCCCCGCCGACGTAGCCTCTGCGACGTGTACCACGAGTACCACGAAAGACGGGCCCACCGCCTCGCCGCGACGATCTGGGACAGCTCGGGCCGCCCGACTCCCCCTGGACACCCCCCGGGCACCACGCGGACGACGGCGGACCGGCATCCGGACCGCACCGGGCCCTCGGACCGCACCGAGCGCACCGAGCGCACCGAGCGCACAGGGCGCACAGGGCGCACAGGGCGCACAGGGCGTACAGGTGTGGTGGGCAGTCGGCGAGTGTTGCCGGACGGATGCATGGACATCATCTGGAGTTCCGACGCCAATCTGATCGTCGCGGGGCCGGACACGGCGGCGAAGCTGGTGCGCTGGGCACCAGGCGTGCGGCACGTCGGGCTCCGCTTCGACTCGGGCTCTGGACCATCCCACCTCGGAGTGGCCGCGGACGAACTGCGCGACCAACGCGTCCCGCTCGCCGACCTGTGGGGCGACGGACCGGCGCAGCGACTCGCCGAGCGGCTCGCCATGGCCGCTGATCCCCTGGTCGCATTCGAGTCGTCGATCGCCGCCCGGCCCGTTCACCCGGCGCTCGTGGACCGGTTGGTTCCCGCCGTTCTGGCGGGTGCCCGCGCCCGGGCGCCTGTGGACGACCTCGCGCGCACAGCCGGGCTGAGCGAACGCCAGCTGCTGCGTCGCTGCCGGCGCGTCTTCGGATATGGCCCGAAGACGCTCGCCAGGATCCTCCGGATGCAGGACGCCCTGCACGCGGCGCGGGCCGGCATCCCGTTCGCGGTCGTGGCGGCCGAGGCCGGCTACGCCGACCAGGCGCACCTCGCCCGGGAGGTACGCGCGCTCGCCGGAGTTCCGCCGACTCACCTCATCCGAAATGTCAACGTTCAGGACGAGCTGGACGTCTCGGTATCGGATGTCGCGGATGTCGCGGATGTCGCGGCCGCTACGGGCAGTGGGGCGTAGAGGTCGACGTGGTTGCCGTCTGGATCGAGCACGACCGCATACCGCTGGCCCCAGAAGGCGTCCCAGGGCGGAAGGTGGCCGGTGTGACCGGCGCCGACGAGGTCGGCGTAGACCTCATCGACCTCGTCCGGCGTGTCGCAGGCGAAGGCCAGCCCGACCCGCGGCGAGCCGGTACCCGCCGACCAGCGCGGATCAAAGGATCGGATGGTCGCCTCGCTGTCGAACGCGAGGCGTGGACCGCCGGGCAGCTGCACCTCGACGTGCGGCTGGGCGTCGGCCCCGGCGGGCAGATCGAGGCCGAGCCGGCGGTAGAACGCCAGGGACCGGGCCATATCAGCGACGATCACACCGGTCAGGGTGAACGATGGTGGCATGAGGGCACCGTAGGGCAGGCAGGCGGGCCGGGTCTTGCAGGAAACGGACACCTCACCCGACCGGGTCATGGGCCTCCGCATGGCGCAGCACGCCGTCGAAGACCAGCTCGGCGGGCCCTCGCAACAGCACGGTCTCCGGCTGCCAGATCACGACCAGGCCGCCGCCGGGCACATCCACCTCGACCTCGACCGGCGCACCCGCCGGCCGAGCACCCCGCCGGGCCGCCCAGGCCACCGCGACCGCGCAGGCACCGGTGCCGCAGGACGCGGTCTCCCCGACCCCACGTTCGAACACCCGCATCGCCACCCCACCCGGCCGGTCAACGACGATCTCCACATTCACCCCGTCCGGGAAGTCAACCGGGGAGAACGATGGTGGTCGGGTCAGGTCGAGCCGACGCAGCCCGGCGACGTCCAGGTCGCCGGCGAAGCAGACCGCGTGCGGATTACCCATCGAGACCGCGGTCGCGGTGAAGTCACGATCGGCGACGGTGACCGGGGCCCCGGGTCCGTCGATGATCCGCGGCGGTCCCATGTCGACCGTGACGTCACCGTCCACCGCGGCCTCGACGAGCCGCAGCCCGGCGCGGGTCGCGACGTGGAACCGTCCGGGCTGGGCGTATCCGGCGTCGACGAGGTAGCGGGCGAACACCCGGGCACCGTTACCGCACATCTCGGCAACCGAACCATCAGCATTGCGGTAGTCCATGAACCAGCGCGCCCGGCCGGCCAGACCGGCCGCCTCGGGAACCGCGGCGCAGAGCACCACCCGCAGCACCCCATCGCCCCCGATGCCGGCCCGTCGGTCGCACAGCGCGCGCACCAGGTCCGCGGTGAGGTCGAGGTCCCCGTCGGGATCCGGCAGCAGGACGAAGTCGTTGCCCGTCCCGTGGCCCTTGACGAATCGCAGTCCCAGCTCGTCCCGCACGTCGCCGATCGTACGGGGGATGCCGCTCGGCACCTGACGACCGGGCTCCCGCGGCGGCGTCAGCCGGCTGCGGCCCGCGCCCACTCCCGCATCCGGTCGTCGGAATGCGACGGCTTGTACCAGCGGTCGGGCCGGCCGCGCCCGAGAGCGATCATCCGAGCGTCCTCCACCGGCACCGGCGGACAGAACACCGGTCCGATGGCGCGATCGCAGTCGAGATCCACCACCCGGGACGCCAGGCGCGCGGTGTCGACATCGTCGGCAACGACGGGCAGGCCGCGTTGGTGGGCAAGCCGGACGATGGCCGCGAGCACGGCCTCACCCTCGAGGTCCTTCATCGTCGCCCGCAGGAACAGACCGTCGATCTTGACGAGGTTCAACGGCAGCTGGTCGAGCACGGCCAACGAGCCCAGCCACGTGCCGAAGGACCCGACGGCGATCGCCACCCCGAGGGCACGCAGCCGGGTCAGCAACCGGGGCACCATCGGCGCGGCGAGTCCGAGGGTCTGCTCGCTGAACTCAAGGCCGATCGCCCCGGCCGGCAGCACCCGGCCCGAGAC
>NZ_CDWWXA010000061.1:23364-27364 GCF_977971845.1 Frankia sp. CeCAU1
CGGGGCACCATCGGCGCGGCGAGTCCGAGGGTCTGCTCGCTGAACTCAAGGCCGATCGCCCCGGCCGGCAGCACCCGGCCCGAGACGAGCCGGTCGACCTCGGCCGCGAAGGCGAGGCTGGCAAGCTGGCGGCCATCGATGTTCACCCACAACCGGGGCGGGCGGATCGGCGTCCCGACCGCCATCCGATGCCAGGTGCGCGCCTCGGTCACGGCCATCCGCAGCACCCACTGGTCCACCTGATGGACGAGGCCCGCGGCCGCTGCGATCGGCATGAAATCCGCCGGACCCAGCACCCCGCGTTCCGGGTGCAGCCACCGCGGATGGGCCTCCATCCCCGGCACCGACCCGTTGCGCAGGTCGACCTCCGGTTGGAAGTGCAGCCGCAGCGAACCATCGTCGAAGGCGGCGTAGAGCGCGGGGACGAGAGTCAGGTCGGGTGGGGTACCAGCATCGTCGGGTGGGGTACCAGCATCAGAGGTGGGCGCGGTCACATCGATCTCTCCAGACGCCGTGCGGGACCGGCCGCCGCGCACCGGTCACCGGCGACGCCGCGCATTGGCGGCGGCCCGATCGACCCCGACCCGGTCGGCCGATCACCCGTCAGAGCGAACCCACCAGCCGTCGCACCTGGGTGACATCTGGTTGGTCCAACCAGGCTATCCGGTTATCCCGCCGGAACCAGGACCTTTGTCGACGGGCAAAGCGCCGCGTCGCCGTAATTGTGGCGAGCTTGGCCTGTTCGGCGGAGTCCATTGCGCCGTCGAACCAGGCCAGAACCTGGGCATATCCCAGTGCGCGAGACGCGGTTCGGCCTTCCCGCAGGCCGCATTCCACCAACCTTCGCACTTCGTCAGGAAAACCAGCACCCCACATTTTCTCCACCCGGTCCGTAATCCGTCGGTCGAGATCGGGGCGATCCACGCCGATCTGCACGACCTCATAGACCGAGCGGTGCTCCGGCAGGGTGGCCGTGAAGGTTCCGGTGAGCTCGACGACCTCCAGGGCACGCACGATCCGCCGGCCGTTGCTGGGCAGGATCGCCGCGGCGGCCTGCGGTGCCCGCGCGGCCAGCCGGTCGTGCAGCGCCGGGGCGCCGACGCGGGCCAGTTCCTCCTCCCACCGCGCCCGGACGCCCGGATCGGTCCCCGGGAAGGCCAGATTGTCAAGAACCGCGCGGACGTAGAGCCCGGAACCGCCGACCAGCACCGGAATGCGCCCGGCGGCGAGCAGGCCGTCGATTATCCGGCGGGCGTCCGCCTGGAAGCTCGCGACGTCCGCGGGATGCGTCACGTCCCACACGTCGAGCAGATGGTGGGGCACCCCGCGACGCTCCGCCTCGGGAACCTTGGCGGTACCGATGTCCATCCCGCGGTAGAGCTGCATCGAGTCCGCGTTCACCACCTCGCCGCCGAGGGCGAGCGCGATCTCGATGCCGAGGTCACTCTTGCCGCCGGCGGTCGGCCCCACGACCGCCACCACCGGTCCCCGGCGCGGTTCCTTCTGCCTGTTCATCCTCGCTCGGCAACATCCCGTGTCCAGAGGGCAACCAGATAGCCGACACCGTACGGCGCGTCGTCATACCGGAGGTCACTGTTCCATGACCCCGGGCCCAGGGACCCCGGGCCCAGGGACCCCGGGCCCAGGCCGTCCCGGGTCGCGGCGAGCAGGGCGCCGGCCAGGACCTGCCAGGACGCCCGGCCCGCGGCGAGCAGCTCCCGGGCCAACCCCGGGTCCAAGGCGAGCAGACCGGCCGGGTCCCCTGCGGCCAGCGCCGCGGCGGCGGTCGCGTCGAACGCCGCGGCCCGTGGATCCAACCCGCCGGGAGCCTTCAGCGTGCGACAGGCCGAGCCGTCGCCCATCACGAGCAGGGCGAGGCGCTCCTGCGGAGCGGAGCCCACGACCAGCCGCGATCCGAGTGCGACGGCCCCGTCCGGGGAGATCTCCGCGGGCACCCCGACGGCGGTGCGGGCGCCGGGCCAACCGACGGCGCCCAGCAGCCAGGCGCCGATCGTGATCGACAACGGTAGGACAGACGACGACAGGACAGACGACGGCTCGGGGGCCGGCGCGGTCGGGCCAAGATCTACCCGGAGATCCACCCCGAAGCCGGCCAGCGACCCGGACGCGGCGGGGCCGTAGGACACCTCGGTCGCCGCGTCACCCACCACCACGATCGTGTCCGGCTCGGCGGCACACAGCAGGCGCACCGCGTCCACCGCGACGGCCCGCGCCTCGACCGGCTCACCACGGCCGACCTCGGGAACCAGCAACGGAGGATGAGGACAGACCGCGGCGGCGACGAGGGTCATCGACGTACCGGAGTACAGCAGGCGTCCGCGCCGGCCAACGCCGCGTCGGCCGGCGCCGGGCCGACGGGATCGGGCGAGGACGACCGCAGGGACGGGATGCCCAGGGTGACGATCGGCCGTCCGCCTGCCGGCTGCTGCGCGGCTGCCGCACCGCCACCGTCACGCCCGAGCGCCCACGCGTCCCCCGCACGGGTCGCCCGGTGGGACCGCAGGGGGCCGTCGGCGGTGAGGTGATGGGGTGCCCCCCGCGTCACCACCGTCTCGACGACGTCGCCCGGGCGCACCGTAGGCGCGACCGCCACCGCGACCGCGGGCGCGGCGCAGCCCGCCCTCGGGCCCGAGCCGGTGGACGAGCTCGCGGCCTCGTCCGCACGGAAGTGCACGAGCCGTCCGTCCCGAGCCCGGCCGGACATCCGGCCGGTGGCGCCGTCCTTGCGCCCCTCCCCCTCCGAGACCAGCACCTCGACCCGCCGGCCGACCAGGGCCCGGTTCTCCGCCCAGGAGATCTCGTCCTGCAGGGCCACCAGCCGGGTATACCGGTCGGCCACGGTCGCCCGGTCCACCTGGGCGTCCATGGTCGCTGCCGGGGTGCCCGGGCGAGGCGAGTACTGGAAGGTGAAGGCGCCGGAGAACCGGGCCGCCCGCACCACGTCGAGGGTGTCGGCGAAGTCCGCCTCGGTCTCGCCAGGGAAGCCGACGATGATGTCGGTGGTGATGGCCGCGTCGGGCATGGCCGCCCGCACCCGCTCGACAATGCCGAGGAAACGGTCCCGACGGTACGAGCGGCGCATGCGGCGCAGCACGGTGTCCGACCCGGACTGCAACGGCATGTGCAGCTGGTGGCACACGTTCGAGGTGGTCGCCATGGCCTCGATGACGTCGTCGGTGAAGTCGCGCGGATGCGGCGAGGTGAAGCGGACACGTTCGAGACCCTCGACGCGACCGCAGGCGGCCAGCAGCTTCGCGAAGGCACCGGGATCTCCCAGCGAGCGCCCGTAGGAGTTGACGTTCTGCCCCAGCAGTGTGATCTCCAGGGCGCCCTCCGCGACCAGGGCCTCGACCTCGGCAAGCACGTCGCCCGGCCGGCGGTCACGCTCGCGGCCACGCAGGCTGGGAACGATGCAGAAGGTGCAGGTGTTGTCACATCCCACGCTGATGCTGACCCAGGCCGAGTGATGGCTGGCCCGCCGGGTCGGCAGGGAGCTCGGGAAGACCTCCAGGGCCTCGGCGATCTCGACCTGGGCCGCCGCGTTGTGCCGCGCGCGCTCCAGCAGCACGGGCAGTCGGTGCAGGTTGTGCGTGCCGAAGACCACGTCAACCCAGGGCGCCCGGTCGAGGATCGCGGCCCGGTCCTTCTGGGCGAGGCAGCCCCCGACCGCGATCTGCATGCCCGGATGGCCCTTCTTCACCGGGACTAGCTGGCCGAGGTTGCCGTACAGGCGGTTGTCGGCGTTCTCCCGCACCGCGCAGGTGTTGAACACGACCACATCCGCCTCGCCGCCGGGATCGACCGGGGAGTAGCCGGCGGATTCCAGCAGCCCACAGAGCCGTTCGGAGTCGTGGACGTTCATCTGGCACCCGAACGTGCGGACCTCGTAGCTGCGGCCGTTCACCCGACCAGCCTACGGCGCGTGCACCGGGCCGGAGCCGGGTCTGGGGTCTGGGCTGGGTTGGGGCCTGGGCTGGGT
>NZ_CDWWXA010000062.1:0-14044 GCF_977971845.1 Frankia sp. CeCAU1
CCCCGCCGTCCCCGCCGTTCCCGAAACCGTCCCCGCCGTTCCCGAAACCGTCCCCGCCGTCCCGCAGGTCCAGGCCGCTGTCCTCCACCGCCTCCAACGCCGCGGCCAAGGCGAACTGCGCGAACCGGTCGTTACGCGCGATCTCCCTGGCGGTCAGGCCGGCCGCCGCCGGGTCGAAGTCGCACTCGGCGGCCACCTGGGAACGGAACTGGGTCGGGTCGAAGAACGACAGTCGCCGCGTCGCGGTACGGCCGTCGGTCAGCAGGGTCCAGAACTCCTTGCGGTTGACCCCACCGGGGGCGACCACCCCGATCCCGGTGACCGCCGTCCGTCTTGGTCCGCTCACTGCCCGGACCCGTGGGGCAGGGAGTCGACGGTGGGCGCCGACGGGGTGACCGGGACGTGCGGGGCGACCGGGACGTGCGGGGCATCCGGGTCGAGCGGTACCTCGGTGTCGACGTGACCGAGGTCGGGCCGGGGTGCCAGCGGGCTGAGGTGAAAGACGAGGAAGGCGGTCTCCTCACCGGTGTTGACGACGCGGTGGCGCATCCCGATCGGGATGCACACCCCGTGGTCGGCCGGCAGGTCCTGGTACTGACCGTCCAGTCGGGCGGTCACAATGCCGCGCACGCAGTAGAGAAACTCCTCCGAGTAGGGGTGCAGGTGTTCGGTCACCACCTCACCCGGTTGGAGGGTCAAGGTGCCGAAAAAGCCCGAGGTCGAGCCCACGGTCGCCGGGGAGAGCAGCGTGCGGACGTCACCGCCGCGCCGACGGTTTGGGGTCATGTCGTGAATGCAGAGAACCTTCGGAATCCCTGTCACGGAAGTCACCGGTATCGTTCTCCTCAGACTTGTTCCGGCAGCGCGAGGGAGACCGGGGGCAGCTCGGCGGCGGCCCGCTCGACCTTCTCCCGGATCACCGACATCTCGCGGGCGGTGTTGGCGTTGATGCGGTTGGTCATCTGCTCGTCGTTCACCGGCGCCGACGGGCGCATATGGAAGTCCTGCACCCAGCGCATGCGGGTGCCGGTGCCCTCCGGCGTGTAGCTCCAGTGGATGTGCATGTACTCGAACGGACCGGTCTCGACGCGGTACGCGCGCACCTGCCGGGTGGCCGGGTCGAGCGTCCGCTCGGACACCCAACTCCACGCCGTCCCGTTCTCGTCGGGATGCATGGTCAGGCGAAACTTGAAGGTGTTCTCATGGTGCTCCAGAATCTCTACCGAGGCGTATTCGGTAAAGAGGTCAGGCCAGGACTCCAGATCGTTGGTGATGGTCCAGACGGTGTCAAGGTCGGCATCGATGAAAATCGAGTTGTCAGTGTGCCCGCTCACGTCGGCTCCGGTCGGCCTGGAAGGTATGGGACGTGGGAACTAACGGCGGATTCAGACCGTCTCGCGCTGGCCGAGAGCCGTGTTCACCGTGGCCAGGATCTCGGCGAGGGTCCAGCTCTCCGGCAGCTCGGCCGGGAGGTCCACCCCGAAGGTCCCGGCCACCTCCGCCGAGAGCTGGAGGTAGGCGAGCGAGTCGAGGCCGATGTCGATGAAGGTCACGTCCAGGTCCGTCGGCCGCTCGTCCGAGGGCAGACCGGCCTGCTCGACCAGGAAGTCGAGCAGGGCATCGGCCGACCATTGCCGGGGCATGTCGTACTCCCTTTTTCATTTTCGGGTTTCGGGGTTCACATGAAAAACTGGGCGTACCGGTGGGCGGGATCCAGGACGCAGTCGCTGATGACCGGTCGCGGCCGCAGCCGGCGGGCCCGGTGCTCTGGCGGTGTACAGGAACCCGGCCGTGTATCAGAAGCCCGGTGGCGCACCGGGGGCTCAGCCGGCCGTCCACGAGTAGAAACTCTGTGCCATCGCGTCCCCGGGGGTGCGCCAGGTCTCCGGATCGTAGGCGGAGACGTATTTCCCGAGCTTTTTGCTCACGTCGACGAACAGCGGATGCTCATGGACGTTCTCGACGGTGTTCCTGACGTTAGTCGGAGCCTCGATAAGATGAAAGTAAAGGCCATGGAAGTGAAACAGGTCACGCCTGGTCACACCCACGATTCCGGGTAGTTCTCCGGCATCGGACTCGGCGAAGGTCGCCGCGATGGCGGGAGCGTCGGCAGGGTTCATCCTGGCCACGATGAGAGTCCGGTGTGACTGACCTCCGGACGGCGTGGCGGGGTTCTGCGGGACGGTAACTGAGGGACCGGTGACTGAGGGCACGAGAATCTCCTCGACATGTTCTTGGGAAGCGTGTGTTTGACCCCAGGCAAGCACGGGTACCGTGTGCATGGCAAGCACGGGCACCGTGTGCATGGGCAGTCAGGCGGACCGGCCCTGACGGACCGGCCCCGGCACCTTGCGACGCGTTACAGGTGGCAGGGGAGTCCGCCGACGAACATGGAGCCGGCCGGGAGTGACCGGTGCGCGACCACCGCTTCCCACCCGACAGCCCTTCTGAAGCAGCCCAACAACCCTTCTGAAGCAGCCAGCCTTTCTAAAGCAGTCGGCTTCTCTGGCTCATCGAGAGCATGGGGCCACGCGGCGCGGCTGTCCTGGATTTCCCCTGGCAGCAAGTTGCCCTGGCAGTCAAATGCCAACCAGCGCACACGGAGAGCACAACGTGGCTACAACCGTCGCGAGCGGGCTTCCCGGTGCCCGGGGATGGTCGACACGCCGCCGGAGGAGAACCGGGATCTCGATCTCGTGGGAACCACGTCGTCCGCGCTCGGCCTCGGCCTGGTCGGGTATGGTGCTACCCAGAGCCGACTACATCCAGAGCCGACTACCCAGAACCAGCCGCTCAGAACCAGCCGCGTTGCGCGGCGAGGCTACCCGCCTGGAACCGGCTACGGGCGTTCAGCCGTGCCATCAGATCGGCGATCATGCGGCGCACGGTGCGGACGGAGACGCCCAGATGGCGCGCGGCCGCCTCGTCCTTCATGCCGAGGCTGAGCAGACGCAGCAGCAGCCGTTCGGTGTCGTTCGGCGCGTCGTCACCGTCCCCGGGAGCGGCCGTCGCCTCGCCGCTCAGCGGTTCGGCGGCCTCCCAGACCTGTTCGAACAGGGTGAGCAGCAGGGCGGTTAGCTCCGGGGTGCGCACGAGCAGGGTCTGGCCGGTCGCGAACCCCCGGCCCAGTCGGACCAGGCCGATCCGCCCGTCGACCGCGGTGGCGTCCAGCCGGGGATCGTCGATCATTCGGGCGTCCAGGCCATGCGCCGCCACGGTCCGCACATAGCCGGCGCCGAGCTCGTCCAGGCGCACCGACCGGGGCAGGACGCTGCGCATCACCACACCACGCCGCAACGCACGCAGTTCGACCGGCATCACCTCGCGAGTCAGGGTCGAGGACCACTCGCGCCGGGTATGCAGCGCGAGCACCTCCCGCTCGGCTCGCCCGACGATCGCGAGCAGCTCCGCACGGGCCTGGTCGGCACTGTCTATCCGCCTTACCTCGGCGGTGTCCCCGCCGGGACGGCTCTCCAGGTAGTCCGAGACGAAGGAGCTGATCTGCGCCCGGGCCAGGAGCAGCCGCTCATGGCGACGGATCAGCTGCTCGTGCTGCGCCTGGAGCAGGTGGTCGAAGCCGGCTTCGGGATGCACCGCGACGTAGTGACCGGCCCGTTCGCGCGAGGGCAGCAACAGACCCAGCTCGACCAGACGATCACGCGCCCGCCCCGCGGCGACCAGTGGCTCGCCGAGCATCTCCGCCACCTCGGGCACGCTCAGGACCTCGTGGCACAGCCACAGCCGATAGGCGGCCAGGGTGACCTCATCGATACCGAAAAGATCGAGCACCTTCCCCTTCCTCGGAGCAGGATCGGGACGTGGCCGACGGACGCCGACCGGACCAGCCGTGCGCACCGGACCGACGCGGCCGCTCACCCCGACCGCTGGGGCAGGCCCGGCCGGGACTCCGCGGACACCACGTCGAGGGCGTGGCGGACCAGCGACACCAGGGACTGCCGGACCGACTCCCGCTGCCGGGCGTCGCAGAACACCACCGGACGGCGCGGATCGAGGTCCAACGCCGCCCGGACGTCCTCCACCCGGTACTCCCGCGCACCGTCGAACCGGTTCAGCGCGATGAGGAACGGGATGTCGCGCTCCTCGAAGTAGTCGATGGCCGGAAAGGAGTCGGCCAGCCGCCGCGTGTCCACCAGGACCACCGCGCCGATCGCGCCGAGGACGAGCTCATCCCACATGAACCAGAACCGGTCCTGGCCCGGGGTGCCGAAAAGGTAGAGAATAATGCTGTCGAGAAGCGTGATCCGACCGAAGTCCATCGCGACCGTGGTCGTCGTCTTCGAACCGACCGCGCTGGTGTCGTCGATCCCTATGCTTGCGGCCGTCATCGCGGCCTCCGTGGTGAGGGGCTGAATCTCGCTCACCGAACCGACGAACGTCGTCTTTCCGACTCCGAACCCGCCGGCGATGATGATTTTTACCGGATGCGGCGGCGCCGTTTCCGGCGACCCCGTTCTAGAGGGCCTGTAGTCCATCGAGCACCTTTTCGATGAGGGCAATGGAAGGGCGGTCGGAGGATCGGGCCGGTCGGGTCACGGTCACCAGGCCGGCGTCGAGCATGTCGCCGACGAGGACCCGCGCGACCCCGACCGGAAGATTCAGCCGAGCGGAGATCTCCACGATCGACTGCACGCGTTGGCAGAGCAGCGCGATGGCGCGCTGCTCATGCTCCAGCGTCCGCATCATCAGCCGGCCGTTGGGCGTGGTGGTCACCAACGCGACCAGCTCCAACGTCTGGTTCGTCGGCCGTGTCCGGCCCCCGGTGACAGCGTAGGGGCGGACGACCGGACCAGCCTCTTCGTCGAACCATTCATCATCGCGCGACATACCGGTCCTCCTGCCTTGAGAATTCTGCTGTCATCCGGTCGGTGATGGCAGGGGGCGACCGGCTGACCCACCAACCGATCGGACCCCCACCCGATCGCCGGGCCGATGTCAGAGTGGCAGCGCGGACTGCATCTGAGCCCGGAGTTCCGGGGTGAGGAACTCGCCGACCCGGGTCACCAGCAGCGCCATCTCGTAGGCGATGAGACCGATGTCCGCGCCGGGGCTGCTGAGAATGGCCAGGCACGATCCGTCCCCCACCGCGGTGACGAACAGGAATCCCTCGTCCATCTCGACAATGGTCTGCCGGACGTTTCCACCCCCGAAGAAACGACCCGCGCCGCGCGCCAGGCTGTTGAATCCGGAGGCCACCGCGGCCAGTTGGTCGGCGGTCGCCCGGTCCATCCCGTACGAGGTGGCGAGCAACAACCCGTCAGAGGAAAGCGCGATCACATAGGTGACTTCGGGCACCTTCTTGACGAGGTTGTTGAGCAACCAGCTCATGTTCTCGGACGGCCCCAGCGGACGCATCAGGTCACCTTTCCTACATCGTCACCGTCGTTCGAAACCTGGCCGTCCGCCAGACCACGACCAAAGTTGTTCTGGAAGGACGACATCATGTTGCGGATCTCTTCCGGGCTCCGTTGCGCGGCGAGTATTCCGGAACGCTCCTCGGGAGTGTCCCGACGAAGCTGTGGCGCGAGACTGGCCCGCCGGGTGCGCTTGGGCAGGCCCACCTCGGTGAAATCGACGGGCAGCTGGCCGTCCGCGCCGGGCCCGGCCGGGTCGGCGGGCTCGTCCGAACGGGCCGAAGGCGCCGGGCGTCCGAGGGGGACGACCGTCTGGCCCATGGCGGGGGCCTCCTCGCGCTGGAATCCCCCGGAGCGTCCCACCGGCCGGCCCAGCGGTGAGGTGAACGGATCGGTTCGGGTGGCCTCCCGCGGGTCGGCGGAGCCGGGCTCACCACCGCGCGACCGCTCCCCGGCCATGGGGCTGTCACCGAACAGCGAGGTGACACGGCTGCCGGGTCCGCCGTCGCCGCCATACTCGGAGCCGGGCGCACCGTCGTGGCCACCCGGACCGGGGACGTCCCGTCCGTCCTGGAAGGGACCATCTCGGAAGGGCTCTTCCTGGAAGGGTTCATCCCGGAAAGATGTCTCCTGTCCCGGATGGGACGGCGGACCGCCGGGGTCGTCCGACCCGGGCGTCTGGGGATGGTCCGGGACGGCGGGGTGAGGCTGGTCCCCCGCGGCCCTGCGGCCGCCACGCGAACGGCGCGACGGCAGCGGCGGGAGGTCACCGAAGTCGCGGGAGCCGGGCTTCCCGCCCGACCCGCCGTCCGGGTCGGAGCGCGGGGTCGAGGGACGCGGCGGAGCGTCCGAAGGCCTGCCGTTGGAACGGTGCCGCGGGCGGTCGGCGACGAACCAGCTCGATCGCACCGTGGCGAAGACCGGCAGATCGTCGATGAGCGTCTCGTCCTGACCGTGCGCAGCCGCGGCCGCGTCCTCGGAGAGCGCGGGGGGACCGGCGAGGTTGCCGTCCGCGTCCACCAGCGACCCGTGGAACCGGTCCTCGTCGATGGCCGGGCCGTCGAGAGCCGGAACCCGCGTCATGGGGAGCGGCGGGGCGATCTGCGCGGGCTCCGGCCGGGCCTCCCCGTCGGGGTCGACCTGCCGCAGCAGCGTGGTCGGCACCAGGACGATCGCCATCGTGCCGCCGTACGGCGAGGACCGCAGCTTCACCGAGATGGAATGCCGCTCGGCGAGCCGACCGACGACGAACAGGCCGAGACGCTCGCTGGTCGACAGGTCGAAGGGAGGCGGGTTGGCCAGCCGCTCGTTCACGGCGTCGAACTCCTCCGGACTCATGCCCAGCCCGCGGTCCTCGATCTCGATCACGAAGCCGTTCGACACCTCGTGCCCGGAGACATGCACCGGCGTGTGGGGCGGGGAGAAGGAGGTGGCGTTCTCGATCAGCTCGGCGAGCATGTGGATGACGTCACCGACGGCGTGACCGCTGATGGCCCCTCCGTCGATCGACATCACCTGCACCCGGGTGTAGTCCTCCACCTCGGCGACGGCGCCACGGACGACGTCCTTGACCGGGACGGGCCGGCGCCAACCACGGGCCGGCTTGGAGCCGGACAGCACGATGAGGTCCTCGGCGTGCCGGCGCATGCGGGTGGCGAGGTGGTCGAGACGGAAGAGCTCCTCCAGCTCGTCCGGGTCGGTCTCCTTGCGCTCCAGGGCGTCGATCACCTTGAGCTGGCGGTGAATGAGTGCCTGGCTGCGGCGGGCGAGGTTGAGGAACGTGTCCCCGATGCTCTTGCGCATCGCGGCCTGCTCCACCGCGGTCCGCACGGCCACCGCGTGCACGGTGCCAAACGCCTCGGCGAGCTGACCGATCTCGTCCTTGCTCCGGACCTCGACCGGGAATTCCTCCTCGGCCACGTCCACCGGCGACCCGCGGTGCAGACGGTCGACGACCCCGGGCAGCCGCTCGTTCGCGACTTCGAGGGCGCCGCGGCGCAGTCGGCGTAGGTCCCGGATCATCGGGCTCGCCACCAGGAGAGAAATCACCACCGACACCACGAGCACCAGCACCACGCCGGTACCGCTGAGGAGCGCGTCGCGGGTGGCCGAACTGGCGATCTTCGTGCTGGTCGTTGCGAGGTCGGCCGCGATCCGGCGTTCGACCTGCCGCATCGCATTGATCTTCGCGTCGGAGGCCTCCAGCCAGATCTGCGGGGTAACGGTCAGCGGCTGGCCGTTCTGCACGGCGTTGACCGTGCCGTCACGCAATGTCGCGGCGGCCGAGATCGTCCGGCCGACCGTCACGTTGTAGAACTCCTGCTCGTCCGCCGTGGCCGTGGTGCGGAACTGGGCCAGCCAGGCGTCCTCCGCCCCGCTCCTGATCTGGATCTCCCGCAGCGTGGCCGCATCCGTCTGCTGGAGGAGGATCACGCGGACGACGGCGCCGCGCTGGTGGGCGATCTGTTCCTTGGCCTGCGCGATACTCACCAGTGTGGTGGCACCGTTGACCAACGAGGTGTTGCGGCTTCCGGCCGCCACCTGGGCGTTGAGAGCGAGGAGGTCGTCCACGGCACCCGAGTAGAAAGCAATGTTCTGGTCCACCTGCGCCTGGTGCGCGTCGATCGCCTTGCGCTGCGCCGAGAGCTTGCCGAGGCGTTCCGAGATCGACGCGAGCGTGGTCGCCAGAGTGTCACGACCCGCCGCGGGCAGCGCCGCCTCACCGGCCCGATAGACGGCCAGGGCCTTGTCCACCGGGCCGCGGGCGGCGAGCGCCGCCTGCTCCTGAGCGACGGCCATGTAGTTGGAACCGACATAGGAGTTCGTGGCGTACCGCTCGACCTGCAGGGCCTGGACCAGATCGTTGCTTTTGATCGAGAAGTCGGCGAGTGCCTTGATGCGGTTGGCGACCCGCACGTTGTCGACGTTCCCCCGCACCTGTATCGCGCTCAGTACCGCGAGCGCAGCCAGGGGGACGACGAGAATCACCACTAGCTTCGAGCGGATGGGCCAATTCTGGAGCATCCGGTCCTCTCGTCCGGCACCCGGGAGTCGAGTGCCTCGTGTGCGGGGGTGAGTAGTCGAGTTCCATCGGGACATGTCACCGGAAGACCACAGACGACAACACCGGGCCAGCGCATTGGAGTAGGCGGTCCGGACATCGGGTGAATGTTCCGGGGGCGCGGACAACTGTAGCGGGTGAAGAACTAGCCCGGCTGGGGGCACCCGTCTTCAACGCAAAAGGATGGCGAGGTAGCACCGGGTGACGAACATTCGCGAACGCGCAACGCGCAACCGGAACCCGCCCCGAATTACATGAGCGCAGCCCGGACCAAACAACGACGATGCGCATGAACTAGCACTGACGGGCAGCAGTAGGTACCAACTGGCACAGATCCTCCGCGACCACGAAGGCCCCGATCAACCGGTCGCACCGCGCTCGACAACGCAAACACATCACATGCTGGCATGTTGCTGGAAGCACATCGCACGGTCCGAGGCCACACAGATCACACCCTCGCGGCCCACTCGACCCCCGCCCGGGCCGCAGCTCCCACCTCTTGCCAGATCATGAAGAGTGGTTCCATTGCGGACATTGCAGACATTGCAGACACCTGGCGACGGAAACTGGGCCACCCCGCCCCAGCAGTCACCCCCGTCGACGATTGCCGATCAGGCCCTACCCGGTCCGCCGAAGCTTCAATCACTCCACAACAACTCCACGACAGACCTCCCCATCAACTCCCGTCCAATGAGCTGCTGCTGAACTGCTGCGCTAATCGCCGAGCGAGGCCCCGGCTGGCGGAAGCGGCGGAGGTCACGGAAGCGGCGGAGGTGGCACAACTACTTTCACCCGAGGCCAGCCGGTGGCACTGTGCCCCTGAGCACGGTTGACGCCCCCCGGCACGGTTGACGCCCCCGGGCACGGCCGGGTCGGGAGCACGGCCGGGTCGGGAGCACGGCCGGGCCAGGGAACCCGACGGACCGGTGAGGAGACACGGATGAGCAGCCAGATCGAGAGCGAACCCGGCCAGGGCACGCTGACGGTACGGATCAACCGCCCGGAGAAACGCAACGCCCTCACCCAGGCGATGTACCTCGCCCTCGCGGAGGCGTTCGACAAGGCCGAGACCGACCCGGAGATCCGGGTCATCCGGCTGACCGGCAGCGGCGGATCCTTCACCGCCGGCAACGATCTGGTCGACTTTCTGGCCGCCGACGCCCTCCGGGCGGAGGGTCCGACGCTGACCTTCATCCGGACGCTGGCCCGCAGCACGAAACTTCTCGTCGCCGAGGTCGACGGGCCCGCGATGGGCATCGGGACCACGCTGCTGCTGCACTGCGACCTGGTCTACGCGACCGAGCGCAGCACCCTCGGGATGCCGTTCGTCAACCTGGGGGTGATCCCCGAGTTCGGGTCGACCCTCCTGCTACCCCGCCGGGTCGGACCAGCCATCGCTGCCCGCCTCGTCTACTTCGGCGAGTCCCTCGGAGCGGCCGAGGCCGCCCGACTGGGGGTGGTGACCGAGGTGCTTCCCGACGCCGAAGCGCTACGCGCCCGGGTCGACGACCGGGTGGCGGCGCTGCTGGCCCAGCCGCCGCAGGCGCTCGCGGCAGCTCGCGCCCTGCTGCACGACGGCGGGACACCGGAGGTGTTGGCGCGCATCGACGCCGAAAGCTCGATCTTCACCGAGCGCCTCGTCAGCGACGAGGCGAGATCCGCGATGACCGCCAGGCTGCCGGGCCGCCACGGCACGTCGGCAGCCGAGGGCTGACCGACCACCCGAGGGCTGACCGACGTCGGTGTCCGCCCGCTCGATGCCGTCCGTGCGATCCGGGAGGACCATCCCCGCAACGGCGATGAGGGCGACCGGTTCGCCCCGTCCGGGCGGGGCATACCGGTGTCTGTGACCCATTCCCTGCCGCACCAACGCGACCGGGGTAGTGCCCTCGGGCACCGGCCTTGGTGGCGCCGCGCCTTCTCCTCCGGCTCCTCCGGTCCGGGGGGGTTCCCCCCGGCTCACAGCGCATTCGGGCTACGCCGCGTCCTCGCCGCGTTCGGCCTGGTGTTCTGCGGGGTCTTCGCCGGTTTCTTCGCCGTCCGGGGACAGACAGCCGGCGCAGCCTTCCTCGCCTTCCTCGCCCTCGTCGCCATCGTCGATCTGGTCGTCATCCAGCAACGGATCCGGCGCCAGACCGAATGATCCCCACGCCGGTCCGGATGGGCGGTGCTCCCGCATAAGGTGGCCGAGGATCGCCGCGTCCGGCACCGCCAGGCTCGCCCGCCAGCCTGATCGGTCCGCGCCGATCCGGCTGGCGGAACGAGCAGGAGGATCTCAGTGGGCGGCGGGACGGGCTGCCGACCGAACGGGCGGCGATGAACGATCCGGAGGGTGTCTCCGGGCCGGTGTCGGCTGGCTTCGCGCGCGGCACCACCGACGAGGTGGGCCTGCGCCGCGGGCTTCGCCGGATGCGGCTCATCGCCGGCAGCCTGCTGGCCGCGGTGGTGACGATCTACCTCCTCGCCGCCCGCTGGCAGGCCCACGGTGGCCCGGGGTGGATCGGGTACGTGGCCGCGGCCACCGAGGCGGGCGCGGTCGGCGCACTGGCCGACTGGTTCGCGGTGACCGCGCTGTTCCGCCACCCACTCGGCCTCCCGATCCCGCACACGGCGATCATTCCTCGACGTAAGGACGCGCTTGGTCGGAGTCTGGAGAACTTCGTCGGCACCCACTTCCTCGCCGAGGACGTGATCCGGAAGAAGATCGACGGCATCGGCGTGTCCGCCCGGGCCGGTGCCTGGCTGCGCCAGCCGTCGCACGCCGAACGGGTCACGACCGAGGCGGCGGAGCGGTTCACCGCGGTGGTCTCCGGGATGAACGACGACCTGGTCCGCGAACTCGTCGAGAAGGCGGTGCTGCCCCGCATCGTCGAACGGCCCTGGGCCGGGGCTCTCGGAATGGCGCTGGAACGGGTGGTCGAGGACCGGCTGCACCATCGACTGGTCGACGTGATCGTCACCGAGGCCGAGACGTGGTTGAAGCAGAACCCGGAGGTCTTCACCCGCACCGTGCAGGAGCGGGCACCAAGCTGGTCTCCGAAGTGGCTGGACGAGGCGGTCGCGGCCAAGGCGTACAGCGAGGCGCTGCGCTTCACCGAGGCGCTGCGCACCGACCCCGAGCACCGGGCACGCCGCGCCCTGGACGCGTTCCTGCACGGCTTCGCCGGCCGGCTGCGCACCGACGAGGCGCTGGGACCGCAGGTCGAGCAGATCAAGTACCGGCTCCTGGCCCATCCCAAGGTCGACCGGGTGATCTCCGCCATGTGGGCCACGGCGAAGAGCATCCTGCTCGATCTCGCCTCCGATCCGGGCAGCACGGCCCGGGTCCGCGCGACCGACGAACTCGCGGCCTTCGGCGCCCAGCTCGCCACCGATCCGGAGCTGGCGCGCACCGTCGACCACACCGTGGCGAACGCGGCCACCCGCGTGGTGTGCCGGTACAAGGACGACATCGCCGCGGTCATCGGAGATACTGTCGGCCGCTGGCAGCCCGACGAGGCCTCCCGGCGCATCGAGCTGCACGTCGGTCGCGACCTGCAGTTCATCCGGATTAACGGCACCGTCGTCGGCGCCCTCGTGGGACTGATCATCCACCTGGTCACCGAACTCGCCTTCTGACGCAACGGGTGGAGCTGAGGGAAGCATGCGGGGCAACGAGGACGATCGCCGTGGCGACGAGCGTGGGAGCCGGCCCGGCCCGGATAACCGACAGCTCGTCCGGGGACTGCCATGGCCGACGCCACCCGGTCGGCCCAGCCTGCCGGTCGCCGGACTGATCATGCTGGTCTGGTTCGGACTGATCACCCGGATCGGCCACTACGACGTCGACGTCTTCCTGCGGGCCGGCGCGGCCGTACGGCACGGGCTCGATCCCTATCCCGCCCCCGGCACGGGGGCGGTGTACTCCGGCTTCGCGTTCGTCTACCCCTACCTCACGGCGATGCCGTTCGCGCCGCTGTCCTGCCTGGCACATGCGGACGACATCTTCGTCGCGGGATCCGTGCTCGCCCTGCTCGGCGGGACCCACCTCGCCGGCGCCCGGGACTGGCGGGTGTACGCGCTGGTCATCGCCCCGTCGTGCACCATCATCGGGCTGCAGATGGGCACCCTCAACGCGTTGCTGTTCGCGGGGCTGGCGCTGGCCTGGCAACGACGCGACCGGCCCTGGACCTGTGGCGGCGTCGTCGCGTTGCTCGTCTACAGCAAGCTGTTTCTCGCGCCGCTGCTGCTCTGGCTGCTGCTCGCCCGCCGGTTGCGGGCCTGGATGGTGGCCCTCGCCGGTCTCGGCGCCCTGTTCCTGGCCGGTGAGCTGCTCAGCCCGGTGGGAACAGCCACCTACGTCGGCATGCTGGACGCGCTCGCCCGGGCGGAGGCCCCGAACGGGCTCAGCCTCACCGGCCTGCTTGTCAACATCGGTGTCGCGATGGAGGCCGCCGCCTCGATCGCCCGGCTCTGCGCCTTGGCCGTCCTCGCGGTCTGCTGGGCGGCCACCCGGCGGGGCCACGACGAACGGCTGCTGTTCGCCGGTGCCGTCGCCGCCGCGATCCTCGCCTCCCCGATCGTGTGGAGCCACTACCTTCTCCTGCTGGTCGCACCGCTGCTCGTGCTCAGCGCGCCTCGTCCGAGCCTCGCGGACGCCGGGGTCGGACCGGGCTGCCGGGTCGGATCCGGTGCCCCCATCGGGCCGGACCCCGCCGTGGGATCGGGCATTCCGGTGGAACCACCCACGTGCGTGGGGCCGGTCTCCCCCGGTCCGACCGCCGCGTTCGCCGTGAGCTCCTGGTTCCTCGTGACGCCCCACCGCAGCACCACCATGGAGCTGCTGGCTGTCACGGCGATCCTCGGGCCACTCGTGCTGAGCTCGCTGCACGCCGGTCGGACGTCGCGGCCGTCGGCCACCCGGCGACGGACCATCGCGGCGGCGGGCGGGCGGGCGGCGACGCCCGCCAGGCTCGGGCTCGGGCTCGGGCTCGCGGTCGGGCTCGGGCTCGCGGTCGTGTTCGGGCTCGGTGACGCGGTGGTGAATCTCGCGGCGGGGCACAGCGCGGCCGGGCGGGTGGTGGGTGCCTACGGGACACTCGTCGGCGTCGTCACCCTGGTGGCCTGGGCCGGGCACGTCACCGCCCGCGACCGGGGACTGCGCACCGCGGCCGGCGACCCGCTCGCCCGAAAGAGCAACCCGGGACGAACCAGCGGGTGAGCCCGAGACGTACAGCCACAGGATCGGCGTCTCTCACACTCCGCGTGGCGGAACGGCGATGTACCTTGAACAGAACGACGGCTTGCAAGGCCGTCCGCGCCCGGCCGAACGGTCGGGTGTGCGAGGTCGGTGCGAGCGCCCTAGCGGGGATGACCCGCCGGTGGGTCCGGTCGCGAAACCCGGCCGTACCCCCGGCCTCCGGACGATACGCGGACTGGTGTGGGACACCTCATCCAGTCCGGGTGGACCCATGGCGGCCCTGACCTGATCGGCGGATCCTCTGTCTCAGTACGGAAACTCCCAGTCCCACCCGGGCCAGCAGTCCCCCGGCTCCCAGCAGTCGCACGCCCCGCAGCGCCAGCCTCGCCCGGCCCGGGGCCGCGGCGGTCCGGGCGGTGGCGGGGCCCGGGG
>NZ_CDWWXA010000062.1:14199-27232 GCF_977971845.1 Frankia sp. CeCAU1
ACCGCGGGCCGCGGCGCCGGCGGGCGCGGCCCGCGGTACAGCGGCTCCCGTTCCGGTGGCCCGGCGCGCCCGGCCGGACCGACCATCACCACGCGTGAGCCCCGGCCGCCGGCCGAGTCCTTCGAGGCCGCAGGCCTGCCCCGCCGGCTTATCAAGGCGCTGGCCGACCGGGACATCGCCGCCCCGTTCCCAGTCCAGGCATCGACCCTGCCCGACGTCCTCGCCGGGGAGAACGTCCTCGGCCGGGCCCGGACCGGCTCGGGCAAAACGCTCGCCTTCGGGCTGCCACTGCTCGCCCGCCTGGCCGGCCAGGGGCCGGCCCAGCCCCGCCGGCCCCGTGCGCTCGTCCTCGTGCCGACCCGCGAGCTGGCCCAACAGGTCAACGATGCGCTTGAGCCCCTGACCAAGGCGCTCAACCTCCGGCTCGCGCCGGTGTACGGCGGGACGTCCATCAGCCGGCAGATCTCCGCGCTGCGCCGCGGTGTGCACCTGGTCGTCGCCACCCCGGGTCGGCTCACCGATCTGGTGGAGCGCGGCGCGTGCGTGCTGGACGGGATCGAGATCACGGTCCTGGACGAGGCCGACTTCATGTGTGACCTCGGCTTCCTGCCCGCGGTGAAGGCACTGCTCGACGCCACTCCGGCGGACGGGCAGCGGCTGCTGTTCAGCGCGACGCTCGACCGGGAGGTCGAGGTGCTCGTGCGCGACTACCTGCCCGACCCGGTCCTGGTCGCGGTGGACTCCGAGGTCTCCCAGGTCACCACGCTCGCCCGGCACGCGCTCGAGGCCGTCGACCGGGCCGCGCAGGTCGCCCTGGTGACCGCGCTCGCCGGCGGCTCGGGGCGCACCCTGGTGTTCGTGCGCACCCAGCGTGACGCCGACTGGGTGGCCGAGTCGCTGAGCCGGGCCGGGGTGCCGGCCGAGCCGCTGCACGGCGGAATGCCACAGGGGGCGCGGACCCGGGCGCTGGCCGGTTTCACCGACGGCTTCTACCGGGTGCTGGTCGCCACCGACGTTGCCGCCCGCGGCATCCACGTTGACGGCATCCGGCTCGTCGTGCACCTCGGTCCGCCGGAGGACGCCAAGACCTACCAGCACCGAGGCGGACGGACCGCCCGAGCCGGCGCCGACGGCGCGGACGTGCTCGTCACCCTACCCGCCGAACGCGGCAAGGTGCGCGGGCTGCTGCGCGCCGTCGGGATCGAGGCGAGGCCGATCCCGACGACCGCCGACGATCCGATCGTGCTCGAGCTCGCCGGGCCGCCCGCGCCCCGGATCAGCAAGGACGAGATCCCGCTAGCCCGCACGGGCGGCGGGCGGGGACCGCGCGGCGGTACGCCTCGCGGCAACGAGCACCGGCCCGCCCGGCGAGAGGGGCACCGGTTCGGGCGGCCGGCGACCGGGCACGGCCGCCCGCCGCGCCGGGGCGCCGCTCCCGGAACGGCCCCCACCGCGCCGGCACCGACAGCCTGACCGCCGGCTCCGGCGCGCCCCTGCGGGCCTGACCGGACGTCCCGCCCCGGCCGCGGGCTCCGGCCGACCGGCCCCGGTTTCGACCGAGCCGGTTGGCCGGTTGGCCGGTTGAACGCGCCTGACCAACGGCTCGCGCATGCTCTGCGCACGATCCGCGCATGCCAGGGCCATCCGACAGCCAATGAAGGGCGCAACGCATTGCCATCGTTCGGATTTGTGGTGTGACCAGGATCACTTGGAGACTTTGCGCGCCACGTCCACTCGATACCGTTTTAGGGACAGGTGTCGGTAACGATGGAAGGAGCGTTGCGCATGGAACAGGACGAGACGACCCACCTGGTCCCGGGGCTTTCCCTACCAGGTCAGCGGGAGACCGGCTCCGGCGTCCTCGACGGCGCGGAGGTCTTCGAGCCGGCCACGGAGACATTCTCGTTCGGGTCCGTCGCAAACCCGAACCGGCTCCGGCTCGGCGCCTCCCGGTCACTGTGACTCCTGGAGGTCGGCCGCCGTCGGGCGGCCGGCCTTGCTGTTTCACCGCTGGCTTCACCGCTGGCTTCACCGCTGGCGGGTCCGTCGGCCACGAGGAGCGTCGTCCTACCGTCACAGCATGAGCAGCCGCGACGTGACCGCCCCCTCGGTCAACCACGCCCCCCGGTCACCACACCCCCGGTTTCGGCGGACCCGTTCGGCCGGGAGAACCACCGGTCGTTCTGGGCCCAGCTGGACGGGCCGGTGCACTACGTCGACCTCGGGGTGCCACCCGACGGCCCGCTGCTGCTGTGCGTGCACGGTCTCGGCGGCTCCCACCTCACCTGGCTCGCCTTCGCCCCGCTGCTCACCCCGGTCTGCCGGTCCCCCGCCTCGCCGCGGCGGTCCTCGCGTACCGCCGCGGCCGCTACACCCCCCACCAGCTCGTCGACGAGAACCTGCGGCGGCTCTGCGCCGACCCCGGCCGCGTCCCGCCGGCGGCGATCGCGGCGCTGGTGCGCCCGGCCTCGCTCGCGCACATGGTCCGCACCGTCCGGCAACCGACGCTGCTCGTCCACGGCTCCGCCGACCGGCTGATCCTGGTGGGCGTGGCACGCCATGTCGCCGCGGAACGCCCGGACTGGCGGGTGGAGATCCTCGACAGGTTCGGCCACATGCCGATGCTCAAGGCGACGGAGCTCACCGCCGAGCTGGTGCTGGACTGGCTGGGCCGGGAGGCCGGGAGCGCGGGAGGCCGGGAGGGCCGAACGGCGGCGCACGCCCGGCCACCGGCGGTGGCGGCGGTGGCGGCCGACTGACGCCGCCGGGCATCGGACCCGCTGGCGAACGATCATCCATCTCGGACGAGGAGATCCACCGATGCGAGGCATGCCGCCCGTTGACGCGCTCCGCGCGGCACTGCGCGCCGCCGCCGGGCATGCCGACGCCTACCTGGCGGGTCTGGCCGATCGTCGGGTCGGCCCCAGCCTGACCGCCGAGCAGGTCCGCCGCCGGCTCGGCGACACGCTGCCGGCAGGCCCGAGCGACCCGGTGGCGGTCATCGACGCCCTGGTCGACGCGGTGGCCGGCGGCCTCACCGCGACCGGCTCAGGCCGCTTCTTCGGCTACGTCATCGGCGGGACCCTGCCGGCGGCGCTCGCCGCCGACCTGCTCACCGTCGTGTGGGACCAGAACGCCGCCCTGGCCTCCCTCTCCCCGGCCGCCAGCGCCGTCGAGGCACTGACCGGCCGCTGGATCGCGCAACTGCTCGGCCTGCCGTCGGGGGTGTCCGTCGGGTTCACCACCGGCACCCAGATGGCGCACGTGACCGCCCTGGCGGCCGCGCGGCACCGGGTGCTGGCGCGGGCCGGCTGGGATGTCGAGACGGACGGTCTCGCCGGGGCGCCGCCCGTGCGGGTCCTGGTCGGTGCCGCCCGGCACGCCACCGTCGACGCCGCGTTGCGCCTGCTCGGATTCGGCACCCGCGCGACGATCGCCGTCGAGGCCGACGAACTCGGGCGGATGCGCCCCGAGGCGCTGCGGGCGGCCCTTGCCGACGAGAGCGGCGGGAGCGGGCCGACGATCGTGATCGCCCAGGCGGGGGAGGTCAACACCGGCGGGTTCGACCCCTTCGAGGAGGTGTGCGCGCTGGCCCGCGAACACGGCGCCTGGGTACACGTGGACGGTGCGTTCGGGCTGTGGGCGGCGGTGTCGGCGGCGGCGTCCCGGCGCGCCCTCGTCGCCGGGGTCGAGCGGGCCGACTCGTGGGCGACCGACGGCCACAAGTGGCTCAACGTCCCGTACGACTGCGGGATCGCGCTCATCGCGGACCGCGAGGCGCACCGGCGGTCGATGTCGGTCTCGGCGGCCTACTTCGTCCTCGACTCCGCCGGCCGGCTCGACCCGGTCGACTGGACACCGGAGTTCAGCCGCCGGGCACGGGCCTTCGCCGTATACGCGGCGCTGCGCTCGCTCGGCCGGGCGGGGCTGCGCGATCTGGTGGACCGGTGCTGCGAGTATGCCAACCGCTTCGCCGTGCGGCTCGCCGCTCTTCCCGGGGTGACGGTGCTGAACTCGGTGGCCGGCCCAGCCGGGTCAGCCGGCCCGGGCCGCGTCGTGGAGCTCAACCAGGTGCTGATCCGGGTGCTGGCAGACCCGGAGGGCGACCGGACGGCGGCCGGGCGGGCGGAGGGCGACCGGCTGACGGCAGCGGTCACGGCCGCGGTGACGGCGAGCGGCGAGGCGTTCGTGAGCGGCACGGTGTGGCGGGGGCGCACGGCGATGCGCATCTCGGTAAGCAACTGGTCGACCTCGGACAGCGAGGTGGAGCGGACGATCGCGGTGATCGAGGCCGCCGTCGCCGAGGCGCGGGGGACGACCGTGCGGGGGACGACCGTGGCGGCGCCGAGCGGCGGCGGTACGCACCGCGGCGGTATCGCTTCGTAGTACCCGGCGGACACGACGGCGGAGGTATCCGGACCGCGCGCGGGAAGGTCTGACGGTCCAGCTCTTCCGTCCACCTTCACGTTCACACCGCGTACTCGACACTGGACGGGGCGGCTCGGCTGAAGGACATGCTCAAAGAGGTCTCCCGCCAGCAGATGCCGGCGGTCGCAATCACCGGTCACGGCTACATGTACGGCGCCTACGACTTCCACAAGCAGGCGACGGTGGCCGGCGTCAAGCCCATCATCGGCTGCGAGGCGTACGTCGCGCCGGAATCCCGCCCACTCAAGCAGCGGGTGCGCCGCTGACGGTGGAGCGGCTGCGGGAGGTTCTCGGCACCCTCCCGAGACGACGGAAGTGCACCTGCGGCTGCAGACCGCAAGCCGCACCACCGTGTTCCGGTTCGACGACGCGTACACGGTCCAGCGCACTCCGGCCCTCATGGGCGACCTCAAGGCCCTGCTCGGCGCCTCCGCCGTGGCCTGAGCGGCGCGGGACGGACCGGAGCATTCCCGCTACCGAGGATCCCGTCGGGGATACGGACATGCAACACCCGGCACCGTTGCGGCAGCAGGTTTCCGGGGGACGATGAGCCCAGGTAACAACCGGAGGATGCGCCGTGACGATCAGTCGACAGCCGGCGGAGCACGACCCTGCCGAAGCGACCATTCCGCGCCGGGAGCCGCGGTGGTCACCGAACGTGGCGCGGGCAACGCGCATCTTGTTCGAGAGCCTGATCGGGGACGACCCGCCGGTACGGATCGCGCTGTGGGACGGCTCGGTGCTGGGACCGGACACCACCACCCGGATCCTGGTCCGCTCGCCGGAGGCGCTGCGCCGCATTCTGTTCCGCCCGGGTGAGCTGGGCTTCGCGCGGGCCTTCGTCGCCGGGGAGATCGACGTCGAGGGGGACATCTTCGCCGCCATCGCGGTGCGCCGAGGCATCGCCGGGGCCGGCTCGCGGCTGACCGGCGCGACCGCCCGCGCCGCCGCGACCCTGCTGCGCGAACTCGGCCCGCGCATGCCGGCCCCGCCTCCCGAGGAGGCCCGGCTGCGCGGCCGGCAGCACACCCGGGACCGGGACGCGGCGGCGATATCCCATCACTACGACGTGTCCAATGCGTTCTACCGCCTCATCCTCGGCCCGACGATGACCTATTCCTGCGGGGTGTGGGAATCGGCGCAGGTCGGCCTGGACGCCGCCCAGAACGCCAAGCACGAGCTGGTCTGCCGCAAGCTGGGCCTGCGTCCCGGCGAGCGGTTGCTGGACATCGGCTGCGGCTGGGGCAGCATGCTGATCCACGCCGCCCGCCACCACGGGGTCCGCGGCGTGGGGGTGACCATCTCGGTGGAACAGGCCACGCAGGCCCGCCGCCTCGTCGCCGAGGCGGACCTCGCCGACGTCATCGAGATCCGCCTGCAGGACTACCGGGAAATCCCGGACGGCCCCTTCGACGCGATCAGTTCCATCGGCATGGTGGAACACGTCGGCCGGGCGATGCTCCCGACCTACTTCGACCAGTTGTACCGGCTGCTGCGCCCCGGGGGGCGCCTGCTCAACCACGGAATCTCGTTTCCCGGCGACCCCACGGGGGCCCGCCGGGCCCGCCCCGGCCTCGGCCCGGTCCCGTTGCCGAGGGGACGCGACTTCCTCCAGCGCTACGTCTTCCCGGACGGGGAACTACACGAGATCGGGGTCATGGTCTCCCTGATGCAGGCGGCCGGTTTCGAGGCGCGCCACGTCGAGTCCCTGCGCGAGCACTACGCGCTGACCCTGCGGGCCTGGGTACGCCTGCTGGAGAAGAACTGGCCGGCCGCGGTCAGCATGGTCGGGGCGGGTCGGGCCCGCGTCTGGCGGCTCTACATGGCCGGATCGGCGCTGAGCTTCGAGAGCGGGCGGACCCAGATCCACCAGACCCTCGCGGTCCGGCCGGACGCCGGCACCGCCGGCATGCCCCTGCGGCCCCGCTTCGAGTCGCCCACGACCGCACCGACGCCCACGACCGCACCGAGCCAGTCGACGGCCGGCTGACCCGGCTATGCCGCCCGGGAGCCCGCCCGGGAGCGGCGCCTGCGATCGGAAGCGACGCCTATGCCCCGGGAGCGGCGGAGTCCGCCACCGTACGGTCGGACCCTTCGGTGCCGACGCTCTCGGCCCGCCCGGCGACCGCGTCCCCGGCCGTCAACGATCCGGCCGTTGACGATCCGGCCGTTGACGATTCAGGCATCGACGGCGCACCGTCCCGGCGCAGCACCACCACGACGGCGATGGCCGTGACCGCCATGACCGTCATGGCAATCAGAGCGGTCACCGACATCGCGTCGACATAGCATTCCTGTGCCACCCGCAGCAGCATGTCGCCGAGACCCCCCGGGCGGAGGCCGCCGGGGAGCCGGTGGGCGACCTCCACCGCACCGCCGAGGGTCTCCCGCGCCGCGTCGACCGCGATCGTGGGCAGGCCGGACGGTGCCCGCGTCGGCACCTCGTTCCGGTAGACGGCGGTGGCGATGCTGCCGAGAACGGCGACCCCGAGCGCGCCACCGAACTCGATGGCCGACTCGGACAGGGCGGAGGCCGAACCCGCCCGTTCGGGTGGGGCGTTGCCGAGCACGACGTCGGTGCAGATCGTGAGGACGACACCGACCCCGCTGATCAGCACGGCATAGGCGCCGAGCAGCACCGGCAGACCCCCGGAGACGCCGAGCCGACTGGCGATGCCGAATCCCAGCGCGGTGACGACCAGCCCCGCGCCAAGCGCACCGCCCAGCCGCAGCAGCCGCAGCAGCCGGGGGGCGGCCAGCACAGAGATAATCATTGCGGTCGCCGGCAACATCGTCCACAGTCCGGCGACCAGCGGGGTCAGGCCCGCCACGAGCTGCAGGTACTGAGTGGCGAAGAAGCTGAACCCGACGAGGGCGAACAGGGCGAGGGCGTTGACGGCCAACGCCGTGCGCACGGCACGGGACGCGAACAACCGCGGGTCGATCAGCGGTTGGTCGACCCGGCGCTGCCGGACCACAAGGAGGCCGCCCAGGATCACACCGACGACGAAGGCGGTCATCGGAACGGCGGTCCAGCCATGTTCGGCGATGCGCTTCATGCCGTAGACCGCGCTGAGGACGGCGGCGAGGGAGAGCCCGGCGCTGGTCAGGTCGAAGCGGCCGGGACGCGGATCCCGGAACTCGGGCAGGAACGCGAGACCCAGCACCAGCAGCAGGAGCATCACCGGCACATTGATCAGGAAGACGGCACCCCACCAGAAGTGCTCCAGCAGGAAGCCGCCGAGCAGCGGTCCCAGCGCGACACCGCCGGAGAAGCTCGCCGTCCAGATGGCGACGGCGACGCGCCGCTGGTCCGGATCGACGAACAGGACCCGGATGAGCCCGAGGGTCGACGGCATCAGGGTGGCACCGGCGGCGCCCATCGCAGCCCGGGCGAGGATCAGCATGACCGGGCCGGTGGCGTAGGCGGCGAGTACCGACGCGGTTCCGAACACGGCCGCGCCGTAGAGCAGGAGCCGGCGACGCCCGATCCGGTCGCCGACCGTTCCCATCGTGATCAGCAGGCCGGCGAGCACGAAGGAGTAGATGTCGACGATCCAGAGCAGTTGGGCGCCGCTCGGGGCGAGGCGTGCGGTGATGAACGGCAGGGCGAAGTACAGCACGGTCACGTCGATCGACAGCAGCAGGCAGGGCAGGGCGAGTACGGCGAGACCGGCCCATTCCCGGCGGCCGGCCCGTCGTGTGCCGGGGGTCGGCCGCATCCCGGGCATCGGTTGCATCACCAGGTCTGGCATGCGCCGACTATGGCGCGGACCGGCCCCGGGCGCCGGGGCCCAGTCCTGGATGCGGCGAGATGCGACAACGCCCCGGGACGGCGGAACCTCCGGACGCCCCGATCCGCCGTGACCAGCCGCGTTGTTCCGCATCGTCGAGAAAACCCCATCGGGTCCATGAGGCGAGACGGCAGCACGGCAGCACGGCACCCGTCTCAGTCGGAACGTCACGGGTCCGACAGGCGGAAGGACAGGTCGGCCGGGGGCACGGCCGTGTCGAGTTGGGCCTTCTGCAACCTGCCGGAGTAGTCCCAGTTCATCGACTGCCATCGGGTGACCTGGTCGAGGACCCAGCGACCGGACTGGCGGCTTCCGTTACCGGACCGCCCGTTGCCGCCGAAGGGCAGGTGGGCCTCCGCGCCCGACGTCGAGGAGTTGACGCTGACCATCCCGGCCCGCACCCCCCGCCGGAACCGGAACGCGCTCGCCGCATCGCCGGTGTAGATCGACGATGACAGCCCGTAGCCGGGCAGGTTCGCCAGGTCGATGGCCTCGTCGAGGCTGCGATAGGTGGTAACGCCGATGATCGGACCGAACGTCTCCTCGCGGAACACCTCGTCGTCCGGGCGCACGCCGTCGAGCACCACCGGGTGGTAGTACAGCCCGGAGTCGGGATCGCCGACGAAGCCGCGACGCGGTCCGCCCGGCCACCTTCCCGGCCCCGCCGGCCCTGCCGGCCCTGCCGGTGTCAACGGCGTCGATGAACCGGCCGACGTCCCGAAACCGGCCGACGTGATCCGTCCCACCGCGGTGGACCCGAAGATCCGGTGATGGTCCCGAATCAGGTCGAGATGGTCGGCGAACCCGGCCGCGAACCGGGCGTCGAGCAGCGGCCCGTACAGCACGTCCCGGGTCGGATCGCCGACGACCGCCGCGGACACGGCGGCGTCGAGCCGACGCACGAACTCGGCGTGCACCGACTCGTGCACGATCGCCGTACCCAGCGAGGTGCACCGCTGCCCGGCGGTGCCGAACCCGGCGAACACCGCCGCTTCGACGGCGGCGTCGAGATCGGCGTCGGGCGCGACGACCATCGGGTTCTTCCCGCCGAGTTCCAGGCACGGCGACTGCAGGTACCGGCCGCACAGGGCGCCGATGAACCGGCCGACCTCGGTGGATCCGGTGAAGCCGACCTTGTCGACGACGCCGGCCGCCAGCGCCCGCTCCAGCCCGAGCGACGTCGCCGCGCCGTCGGCGGGCACGAGGTTCACCGCGCCGGCAGGAACCCCGGCGGCGGCCATCAGCTCGACCAGGGCCTGCGCGCAGGCCGCCGCGTACTCGGCAGGCTTCCAGACCACGGTATCGCCGGCGAGCAGGGCCGGCACGATGTACCAGGACGGCACCGCCACCGGGAAGTTCCCCGCGGTGATCACCATCATCACCCCGACCGGCTCCCGGAAGGTGAACAGCTGCTTGTCCGGCATCTCGGAGGGAACGGTCTCGCCGTAGAGCCGGCGTCCCTCGCCGCGGAAGAACTCGCAGGTGTCGATGATCTCCTGGACCTCGCCGCGAGCCTCGGCCGCCGGTTTGCCGATCTCCCGGGTGACGAGCCGGGCGAGCGCGGCGGCGTTGTCCGCGACGAGCCGGCCGAGATTGCCGATCACGCTTCCCCGGACCGGGGCCGGCACGTCTGCCCAGGTGCGCTGGGCGTCACGGGCCGCCACCGCGGCGGCAAGGATCGTCTCCGGGCCGGCCAGCTCGACCTCGGCGACCACGTCGTCGAGCCGGGCCGGGTTGGTCGAGGGCACCGTCC
Source organism: Frankia sp. CeCAU1 (assembly GCF_977971845.1). Taxonomy (NCBI): domain Bacteria; kingdom Bacillati; phylum Actinomycetota; class Actinomycetes; order Frankiales; family Frankiaceae; genus Frankia; species Frankia sp. CeCAU1. The sequence continues at coordinate 24,175 of NZ_CDWWXA010000062.1, forward strand.
GGACCGGGGTGAGCTCCGCTTCGGCCGCGCCGGGCGGCGCGCACCCGTCCCGCGGACGTCCGTCCCGCGGACGTCCGCCAATGAGCGCACCAACCCGCCGTGGCCATACCAGCGTCATGACGATCCCCCATCCGGTCCACCGGGTCCATCCGGCCTATCTAATCCGCCCGGCCCCGCCAATCCGCCCAGCCCGTCCAATCCACCACCCGGCAGTCCGTCGAGGACCCGGCCGAGGGCCGCGATCCCGGCGGCGAGCTGCTCGGCGCTCACCGTCAGCGCCGGTCGGAACCGGATGGCCCGTTCCCCGGCGGGCAGCGCGAGGACTCCCTCGCGCACCCGCAGCCGCCGCAGCACCTCGTCCCGGACGGCGCTGCCCGGCAGGTCCACCGCGCAGAGCAGACCGCGCCCACGGGGATTACGCAGCAGCCGGGAGTGGCGGGCCGCGAGCTCCGTCAGCCCGGCAAGCATGCCCACGCCGAGCTCGCCGGCCCGGGCCATGAGCCCCTGCGCCTCGATAATCTCCAGGATGCGGGTGGCGCGGACCATGTCCACCAGGCCACCACCCCAGGTGGAGTTGATCCGCCCGGGCACGCGGAAGACGTTGTCGGCGACCTCGTCGACCCGCCGGCCGGCCATCACCCCGCCGAGCTGGACCTTCTTGCCGAACGCGACGACGTCCGGGCGCAGGCCGAGCTGCTGGTAGGCCCACGCCGAGCCGGTGGCGCCGACACCGGTCTGCACCTCGTCGAGCACGAACAGCGCGTCGTGGCGCCGGCAGAGCTCGGCCATCGCGGCCAAGAACTCGGCCCGCAGGTGGTTGTCCCCGCCCTCGCTCTGGATCGGTTCGGCCAGAAAGCAGGCGATGTCGTGGGGATGGGCGGCGAAGGCGGCCTCGGCCTGGCCGAGCGCGACACGTTCCGCGGCGATCACCGCGTCGAGGGCCGGCCCCACGCAGGGAAACATCATCGCCGGGCAGTCAATGCGCGGCCAGTCGAAGACGGGGAAACGCTCGGTCTTGACCGGATCGGTGTTCGTGACCGAGAGGGTGTAGCCGCTGCGCCCGTGGAAGGCGTTCCGCAGGTGCAGAACCCGACGGCCGAGCGCCGCGGGACGGCCGTGTGCCGCGTTGTGCCGGCTCTTCCAGTCGAAGGCGCACTTGAGCGCGTTCTCCACCGCCAGGGCCCCGCCCTCGACGAAGAACAGATGCGGCAACTGCGGATCGCCGAGGACCCGGGCGAAGGTCCGCACGAACTCGGCGTAGGCGACGGTGGCGACGTCCGGATTCGCCGGCTTGTTGACCGCCACCCGGCCCAGCCGGGCGACGAAGCCCGCGTCGTTGACGAGGTCCGGCGGGTTGATCCCGAGCGGCGCCGAGGCGAAGAAGCTGTAGAGGTCGAGGTAGCGCCGCCCATCACGGGCGTCGACGAGCACGCTGCCGCGGCTCATCGCCAGGTCGCAGACGAGGTCGAAGCCGTCGACGAGGACGTGACGACCGAGCGTGCTCAGCACTGCGTCCGCCGCTAGCCCCTCCGCCGGCATCGCGTCCGCCGGCATCGCGTCCGCCGACCGGGCACCGGACGCAGACACCTGGGCTGACCGCAAGGGATGGGCTGACCGCAAGGGGACGACCATCCCGCTCTCCTCCCCCCGGACCACTTCCATCCGGATCCCGTCGTCATCCCACGAGCCGTCTCGGCGACGTCGATCTTCTTACGAAGATATCCCGGCAAGATTACGCTACAACCTCTAATTCTTTCGTTCCATACCAAGCATTGGACAAATCTTCGCGCGAAGGTCGTCAGGGCGTAGCGGCGACGCGTCAACCACACCGCGAGCGGCGCGTCGACCACACCGCACACATAAAGTGGCGGACACTTGACACAGAGCGAAGGCAACGCCGTCAGATGAGTGCAGGGGACAGCACGGGAGACAATCGGCGCATCTCCACCCCGCACCGTCGCGAGGTGCGCCGGAACCGCCGGGCCACCCCGACACCCGGGCCACCCCGACACCCGACGACGGAGAGAAGGCAAGCGGCGTGCTGACGCCCCTGACCACGGACGATCCCCGACGCATCGGCCCCTACCGGCTGGCGAACCGCATCGGCGCGGGTGGGATGGGCGTCGTCTACCTCGGTTTCGGCACCGACGGCAGGCCTGCGGCCGTGAAGGTGCCGTCGGCCGGACTCGCCGACGATCCCGAGTTCCGGTCCCGTTTCCGGCACGAGGTCGACGCGGCCCGCCGGGTCAGGGGCAGCGCCGTCGCCGCTGTGCTCGACGCCGACCTGACCGGGCAACGGCCGTGGATGGCCACGGAGTACGTCGAGGGCAGGAACCTGGCGGACGCGGTCGCCACCCGCGGCCAGCTCGACGATCGACTGGTCCAGGGACTCGCCGTCGGTCTGGCCGACGCCCTGGTCGCGATCCATGCCGCCGGGGTGGTGCACCGCGACCTCAAACCGGCGAACATCCTGCTCACCTGGGACGGCCCGAAGGTCATCGACTTCGGCATCGCCCGCGCCGGGGACAACACGAGCCACACCCGGACGGGAATGCTGATCGGCACCCTGGTCTGGATGGCGCCCGAGCAGCTGCGCGGCGAGCGGGCCGGACCCGCGGCCGACATCTTCGCCTGGGGGGCCTGCGTCACCTTCGCAGCCGCCGGCCGGCCCCCCTTCCGGGGCGAACGGGCGGAGGCGATCGGCCTGCAGATCCTCACCGCGGAGCCCAACCTCGACGGGTTGCCCGCGTCCCTGGTCGGCGTCGTGCGGGCGGCCCTGGACAAGGAGCCGGCGCGCCGCCCCGCCGCCACCGAGCTGCTCGCCCGACTGGTCGGCCACGACGTCCGCTCCCCCGCCGAATCGGACCGGGCCAGCGAGACGGCGCTGGCCCGCTGGTGGTCGTTGCCGCCGACCCCGCCGGACGGCGAGGGTCCCCACGGGGGGTACCGCGACGCCGGCTACGGTCCCGATCCCGCCCACCACCGCGCGTCCGCCCACCACCGCGCGTCCGCCCCGCCGACCGTGAGCCACGGCGCTGACGGCTGGGAGGACGACGGG
>NZ_CDWWXA010000063.1:0-26711 GCF_977971845.1 Frankia sp. CeCAU1
CCGCCCGACCTCGTCTTCGCCGAGGCGGACCGGCTCGGGCTCGCGGCCCAGTTGGAGGCCCGTGTCCTCGCCGCCGCGCTGGAGGCGCGTGACCGGCTTCCCGACCGCTGCTTCCTCGCGGTCAACGTCCTGCCCCATCTGCTCACCTCACCAGAAGTCATGGCAATCTGGCAGCGCGCGGACCTGCGGCGCCTGGTCCTAGAACTCAACGAGGCAGTCGACCTCGACGCCACCACCGGCCTGACGACCACCGCGGGCGCACTGCGCAACCTCGGTGCGTTCGTGGCGATGGACGACGTCGGCTCGGGCTATGCCGGGTTGCGGCAGCTGGCGCGGATCCGCCCCGACTTCGTCAAGCTGGACCGCTCGCTCGTAGTCAACGTGGACGACGACCAGGTCAAGATCGCCCTCACCGAGCTGGTCGGCACCTTCGCCAGCCGGCTCAACGCCTGGGTCATCGCGGAGGGGGTCGAGCGGTTCGACGAGCTCGGAATGCTGGTCGCGCTGGGGGTTCCGCTCGGCCAGGGATTCCTGCTCGGGCGTCCCTCCCGGGCCTGGCAGCAGCTCGACCCAACCGTGGCTAGGCGTATCCGCCAGTTCTCGGAACGCAGCAACCACGCCGCGAGCATCGAGAGCCTGATGGAACAGGTCACGATCAGCATAGGTGACTCCGGTCGGTGCGCCATGTCCGCGGACTGTCCGTCCTGTCCCATGAGCGCCGCCCGGAACCGGGACGGTCTCGCGGCCGGCGATGATCCGGCCGGACCGGACGGTGACCGGACGCCTCGAGCGACCGTCATCGTCTCCAACCGATGCCGACCGGTCGCCCTGCATCTGTCCGGCGGCCCGGGCGGCAGCACGGAACCGCGCCGTGTTCCCACGACGCTCTTCGCGCGGCCCGAGGAGCCGGTGACCGAGGTCGCGCGTCGCGCCATGACGCGGGCCCGGGCCAGCCGATTCGATCCCGTGATAATCGTGACCGAGATGGGGCGCCCACTCGGCCTGGTACGGATGGAGCGTCTGATGCTACGGCTCGCGGAAATGTCCACATGAGGCGAAACCGCTATTGGACCGCGCAGGCGCTCATGTCGCCGAGCCCAGCGGCCAGGAGCCATTCCGCGCCGGCAGAGATCATCGTCCGGCACCCGAGCATGAAGCAATTCTACTGTGGTGCGATCATGCACGACTGCGAGACGCGCATGATCGCCCCCACCGAAGACGATCTTCTCCGTTCCGTCGACACCCACGCGCAAGTTGATCATGGTATGACGGATATCCCGGAGTCGATGCTGGACGAGGTCCGCCAGAATATCCACGACGTGGAACCGGCGGACCACCACGACTAACCAGCGCCACCACCACGACCAGCCCGCGCGGGCACCGAACGGTCCCGGGCAGCCCGGTTCACGGCACTCACCACGGCCCGCAGGGACGCCGTCACGATGTTGGCGTCGATCCCGACTCCCCAGAAGATCCGGTCGTCGACGGCCACCTCGAGGTACGCGGCCGCTCGCGCATCCGCTCCCGAGCCCAGGGCGTGCTCGTTGTAGTCCAGGATCCGCACGGTCAGATCGCGGCTGGCGAGCGCCGTGACGAATGCGTCAATGGGGCCGTTGCCGGTTCCCGTGATCACCGTGTCGGCCCCCTGGAAACGGACCGAGACGGAGACCTCGTCCCGATCGCCCGACGCCGCCGTCGTCCGGGAGCCCAGCAGTTCGAGCGGGCCGGACCCCTCCGCGCCGTCCAGGAAGTACTCGCTGCGGAAAATCGTCCAGAGTTCCTCGGCCGTCACCTCGCCGCCCGCGGAGTCGGTGTGGCGCTGTACGACACCGGAGAACTCGATCTGCAGCCGGCGCGGCAGGTCCAGGGAGTGCTCGGACTTCAGCAGGTATGCCACCCCTCCCTTGCCGGACTGACTGTTCACCCGGATCACCGCCTCGTAGGAGCGGCCGACGTCCTTCGGGTCGATCGGCAGGTAGGGCACCTCCCAGCAGGTCTGGCCGGTGCGCTCCATGGCCTCGAAACCCTTCTTGATGGCGTCCTGATGGGAGCCGGAGAAGGCGGTGTAGACGAGGTCGCCGCCGTAGGGATGACGGGGATGGACGGGCAGCTGGTTGCAGTACTCCACCGCGCGCCGGATCCCGTCGATGTCCGAGAAATCGATCATCGGGTCGATCCCCTGCGAGAACAGGTTCATCCCCAGCGTGACCAGGCAGACGTTTCCGGTCCGTTCCCCATTGCCGAACAGGCAGCCCTCGACCCGGTCGGCGCCGGCCAGCACACCCAGTTCCGCCGCGGCGACCGCGCAGCCCCGGTCGTTGTGCGGGTGCAGGGACAGCACGGCGGCATCCCGGCGGGTCAGGTTCCGCCCGACCCATTCGATCTGGTCGGCGTAGACGTTCGGGGTCGACATCTCGACCGTCGCCGGCAGGTTCAGCACGACCGGACGCTGCGGGGTCGGCGCCCACACGTCCATGACTGCCTCGCACACCTCCACCGCATAGTCGAGTTCGGTGCCGGTGAACGACTCCGGGCTGTACTGCCAGCGCACATCGGTGCCGTCCAGCAGTTTCTCGGCGTACTGGGCACACCACCGGGCGCCCTGCACCGCGATCTCGGTCACCCCCGCCCGATCAAGACCGAACACCACCCGCCGCTGCAACGTGGATGTCGAGTTGTACAGGTGGATCAGCGCCCGGTCCGCGCCGACCAGCGACGCGGCCGTGCGCTCGATCAGGTCCTCCCGCGCCTGCGTCAGGACCTGGATGACGACGTCGTCCGGGATGCGATCTGATTCGATCAGCTGCCGGATGAAGTCGAAGTCGGTCTGGCTGGCCGCCGGGAACCCGACCTCGATCTCCTTGTACCCCATCGCCACCAGCAGCTCGAACATCTGCATCTTGCGGGCGGGGGTCATCGGGTCGATCAGTGCCTGGTTACCGTCGCGCAGATCGACACTGCACCATTGCGGGGCGCGAGTGATCGTCCGCTCGGGCCAGGCCCGGTCGGGAAGTGAGACGGGGACGAACGGACGGTACTTCTCGACCGGCATGCCGGACGGCTGCTGCGTGGTCATTCCTGCTCCTGCTTCCTCGAAAGAGTCCCCCGCGACCGTGATCGCACGGTTCGCGACGTGGGTGACTGGATGCCGGAGGATCCGCGGAGAATCAGCAGAGGAGCGTCAGGCCGCACCTGGACGCTGGACCGCCGGATGGCGAGGATCCCGACGCTGACACACGAAAACACCGCGACGGGGAAGCCAGCTCGGGTATCAGGCCCCGCCGCGGCGGCTAAGGAGAAGCAGCGCACGCATCGCGCACCAACATTACCGGATGTTCGGCCGACCGCGAGGAAACTCCGGTGCCGCGACGGCGCCGGGGACACGGAACTGACCGCTGCGGGGCCGCAGGTCGTCAGTGCGCACGGTGCACACGGCCGCGTGCGCACCGTGCTGCCAGCTGGGTTCGGACGGGTAGATCGTGCCAACGGTGCGGTGCGGAGTGCTGTCGACGGTTCCGGGAAACTCGCGCAGTGCTCCGGCACAGCGCTCGTCCGTCACCTCGGCGACCACCGACGCGCCAGGCCAGCGATGGAAGAGCACCGCCAGGTCGACCATCCGGGTGACCTCGTCGATGTGGGGCTCCCGGCAGCTCACCCGGACGGGCACCACCGGATCGACCGAGGCGGGCGAGCCCGCCGGATACGGGGTCCAGTTCAGGCAGTCACCCGGCCGCAGGGCCGCGAGCAGGTCCGGCCTGATCCCAAAGCCGGCGGGGGGACCGGTCAGCGTGCCGGTGGCAGCCGGTACGGCGGTCTGCTTGGTGGCCGCGGAGGACCCCGACGACGTGGTCGGCACCAGCCGTGCGGCGGTCGGGCTGGTCCGGTTCGCCGTCTGCCGCAGGGCGACGACGGTGATGGTGATCATCCCGACGATGATGGCCATGAACGTGACCATTCGCGCGATCTGGCGGGGACGGCCCGGTGGTCTGGGCGGCGCCACCAGCCGATGGAAAAAGCCGGGCAGACCCCGGGAAGCTGGGACGACCTGACAACGGCTGGAAGCCGGCCGGCCGTGCTGCCGGCTGCGCTCGGCCGCGGACGGTTCGAGAAACCGGGCTCCGCGGACGAATCGCTCATCCAGGCGAAGCCCCTCGAACGGGTCCTGATGCCGCGACGCCATGCTAGCCACGGTAAACCCGACACCACGACTACGGCGCACGTTCCACGGAAAGATCACCTGGATCACGTCCCCATGCAACCGCTACCCGTACCCAATCGATCGCCTACCGTTGAGATCGCCCGCAGCTACCCCTGGTAAACCCCACCCAGCCCAGGTAATCCACGGCAACCCGAGGAACACCCCGGACCACCGAAGGCCCCCACGACTCCCCCCGCAAAATCGCCGAAGGTGCCTTTGCGGAGACCCCACACGGCGGCGAAGCCACCGTGTGGGGAAGGAGTCATTCGCTGCTGATGCTTACGGCCCTGGCGTAGGAAGCTCCGATGATCTTCGCGATCTCGGCCAGGATGTCGGGGGCGACCGCGTCGTCGAGCGACAGCGACATCAACGCCTCGCCGCCGGCCTGCAGGCGGCTGACCTGCGCACTGGCGATGTTGATGTGCGCCTCGCCGAGCAGGGCACCGACCGCGCCGACGATCCCCGGCCGGTCCTCGTAGCGGAAGAATGCCAGATGCGCCTCGGGCCGGATGTCGACCTCGAACCCGTCGATCGCGGTGATCTTCTCGACCTGCCGTGAGCCGACAAGCGTGCCGCTCACCGACACGGGCGTGCCGTCGGCGAGGACTCCTCGCACAGTCACGAGGTTGTGATAGTCGGGGCTGTCCTCAGCGGTCTCCAAGGCCACGTCGACCCCGCGCTCCTTGGCCAGCAGCGGCGCGTTGACGTAGGTGACCTGCTCCTCGGTCACGTCGGTGAACACACCCTTGAGCACCGCGAGCTGCAACACCGAGACGTCGTGCACGGCGATCTCGCCCCGCACCTCGACGGTGATCGCGGCGGCCAGGCTGCCCGCGAGGCCGGAGAAGAGCTGCCCGAGCTTCTCCGCAAGCGGAAGACCCGGCCGGAGGTCCTCGGCCACGACGCCACCGGCCTGCACGTTGACCGCGTCGGGCACGAACTCGCCCTGCAGCGCCAGCCGCACCGAGCGGGCGACGGCGAGCCCGGCCTTGTCCTGCGCCTCCTGGGTGGACGCGCCGAGGTGGGGGGTGACGACGACGTTGTCGAGCCCGAACAGCGGGGAGGCCGTCGTGGGCTCCTTGGCGAAGACGTCGATGCCCGCACCGCCGACCTGACCAGAGCGGACCGCCTCGGCGAGCGCAGCCTCGTCAACGAGGCCGCCGCGCGCCGCGTTGACGATGATGACACCGGGCCTGGTCCGGGCCAGCTCGTCGGTGCCGATCAGACCGAGCGTCTCCGGCGTCTTGGGCAGATGGATCGTGATCACGTCGCTCTGCCGAAGCAGCTCGTCGAGGTCGACAAGGGTCACGCCGTGCTGCGCGGCACGGGCCACCGACACGTACGGGTCGTAGGCGATGACCTTCATCCCGAAGCCGGCGAGCCGCTGCGCCACGAGCACGCCGATCCGCCCGAGGCCGACGACGCCTGCCGTCTTCTCCACGAGTTCGACACCGACGTACTTCGAGCGCTTCCACTCGCCGCCGCGCAGTGCCTCGCTGGCCGCGGGAACCCGCCGGGCGACGGCGAGCAGCAGCGCGATCGCATGCTCGGCCGCACTGACGATGTTCGACTGCGGCGCGTTGACCACCATGACACCGCGCTGGGTGGCGGCGGCGACGTCGACGTTGTCCAGCCCGATGCCGGCCCGGGCGACGACCTTGAGCTTTCCCGCGGTGGCGAGCACCTCGGCGTCGATCTTGGTGGCCGACCGGACGATCACGGCATCGACGTCGGCGATGGCGGGCAGCAACGCGGACCGGTCGGCACCGTCGACGTGACGAACCTCGAAGTCCCCGGACAGCACCTCCAGCCCGGCCGGTGAGAGCTCCTCGGCAACGAGTACGACAGGCACTGGACCTCTCCTAGCGACCTCGGGTCAGACCGGGAGGCGACGCGGAACGAGGCGTGATCACGTGGCCTTCGGCCTGGCGATGATGAACGTGGATACTGCGGACACCGCACGAGGCGGCGGGCCCAGCCTACCGACGCCCGCCGTGGACTCCGAGCCCTTTCCGCCGACCGACGGCGACGGCGTGCCCGGACGGGGACGGCACGCACCCGGGGACGGCGGCAGCGCACCACGGCCGCCCCCGAGAGGGCACGATCCGCCCGACGACCCGCGGGACCTACCTGGAGATCCAGGAATCAGGCGATCCAGAAATCAGGCGATCCAAGACATCATCGGCCGGAGCTTCGCGCCGACCTGCTCGATCGGGTGCTGCTTGCCCTCCGCCACGAGCTTGGTGAAATTCGGCCGACCGTTGTCGTCCTCGGCCACCCACTCGCGAGCGAACGCGCCGTCACGGATCTCGTCGAGGATCTTGCGCATCTCGGCCTTCACGGCGGGGGTGATGACGCGCGGGCCACGCGTGACATCGCCGTACTCCGCGGTGTCCGAGATCGAGTACCGCATCTGGGAGATGCCGCCCTCGTACATCAGGTCGACGATGAGCTTGAGCTCGTGCAGGCACTCGAAGTAGGCGACCTCCGGGGTGTAGCCCGCCTCGACGAGGGTCTCGAAGCCGGCCTGCACGAGCGCGCTGGCGCCGCCGCAGAGCACGGCCTGCTCGCCGAACAGGTCGGTCTCGGTCTCCTCGGTGAAGGTGGTCCTCAGCGCACCGGCCCGGGTGCCACCGATGCCCTTGGCGTAGGCCAGCGCGACGGCCAGCGCGTTGCCGCTCGCGTCGGCCTCCACCGCGACGAGGACGGGAACGCCCTTGCCCTCCTCGAACACCCGCCGCACCAGGTGACCCGGCCCCTTCGGAGCGACCATGAACACGTCGACGCCGGCCGGCGGCTCGATGAGCCCGTAGCGGATGTTGAAACCGTGCCCGAACGCCAGCGCCTTGCCCGCGGTGAGGTGCGGGGCGATGGACTCCGCGTAGATCGTGCGATGGGTGGTGTCCGGAGTGAGCAGCATGATGATGTCGGCCTCGGCGGACGCCTCCGCCGGGGTGAGGACCCGCAGGCCCTCTTCCTCGGCCCTGGCCCGGCTGCGGCTGTCCGCCGGCAGGCCGACCCGCACGTCGACACCACTGTCGCGCAGGTTCAGCGCGTGCGCGTGGCCCTGGCTGCCGTAGCCGATGACGGCGACCTTACGGTCGGCCAGGACGCCCAGCGAGGCGTCGTCGTCGTAGTAGATCTCGACCATCGTGGGGAATCTCCTCGTTGAGTGGATGGGAAAAAGACGCGCGACGGTCCCGGTCAGGCCGGACGGTCGACTGCTCGCAGGCTGCGATCGGTGATCGAACGCGATCCGCGGCCGAGTGCCACCAGGCCGGACTGGACCAGTTCCCGGATTCCGAACGGCTCCAGCATGCGGATGAGGGCGTCCAGCTTGTCGCGGGTTCCCGTCGCCTCGATGGTGACGGCGTCCTGGGCGACGTCGACCACCTTGGCACGGAACAGGGCGACCGTCTCGAGGACCTGGGACCGCACCGACAGGTCGGCGCGCACCTTCACGAGCATCAGCTCACGTTGCACCGAGGCGGAGGTGTCCATCTCGACGATCTTCAAAACATTGATCAGCTTGTTGAGCTGCTTGGTCACCTGTTCCAGCGGCAGGTCCTCCACGACGACGACGATCGTCATCCGGGAGATGTCAAGCTGCTCGGTCGGCCCGACCGCGAGTGACTCGATGTTGAACCCGCGCCGGGAGAACAGGCCCGAGACCCGGGCCAGCACCCCGGGCTTGTTCTCCACCAGCACGGACAGGGTATGGCGGGTCATCAGATGTTCACCTCGGCGTCGCCGGAGTAGTCGAAGTCCGGCGCGGTGTCGCGCGCGATGCGGATGTCGTCGTTGCTGGCGCCGGCGGCGACCATCGGCCACACCATGGCGTCGGGATGCACGACGAAGTCCACCACGACCGGGGCGTCGTCGATCGCCATCGCCTTCTCGATCGTCGCGTCGACATCCGCCGCCGTCTCGCAGCGCAGCCCGACGCAGCCCAACGCCTCGGCCAGCCGGACGAAGTCGGGCACGCGCACCCTCCTGGACGCCCCTGCGCCCCGCCCAGACGCCCCTGCGCCGCCGGTCCGCGGGGAGTCCGGGTGCGTCCCGAGCTCCGTGTTGGAGTACCGCTTGTCGTAGAAGAGGGTCTGCCACTGGCGGACCATGCCGAGCGACCCGTTGTTGATGACGGCAACCTTGATCGGGATTCCCTCCAGCGCGCAGGTCGCAAGCTCCTGGTTGGTCATCTGGAAGCAGCCGTCACCGTCGACGGCCCACACCGTGGCGTCGGGGCGGCCGACCTTGGCGCCCATCGCGGCCGGCACGGCGTAGCCCATCGTGCCGGCGCCGCCGGAGTTCAGCCAGGTGTAGGGGTTCTCGTAGGAGATGAACTGCGCGGCCCACATCTGGTGCTGCCCGACGCCGGCGGCGAAGATGGTCTCCGGCCCCGCGATCTTCCCGAGCCGCTCGATGACGTACTGCGGGGCCAGCGAGCCGTCAGCCGGCTGGTCGTAGCCCAGCGGGTAGGTCCGGCGCCAGCCGTCCAGCGTCCGCCACCAGGCGGCGAGGCCCGGCCGCTCCTCCAGGACGAGCGCGGCGACGAGCTCGTTGATCACATCACGGCAGTCACCGACGATCGGCACGTCCGCGGGCCGGTTCTTGCCGATCTCGGCCGGGTCGATGTCGGCGTGAATGACCGCGGCACCGGGCGCGAAGGAGGACAGCCTGCCGGTCACCCGGTCATCGAAGCGGGCCCCGAGAGTGATCAGCAGATCCGCCTTCTGCAACGCGGTCACCGCGGCGACCGACCCGTGCATGCCGGGCATGCCCAGGTGCTGGGGATGGGAGTCGGGGAAGGCGCCGCGGGCCATGAGGGTGGTGACCACCGGGATGCCGGTGAGCTCCGCAAGTGTCCGCAGCTCCGCGGCAGCGCGGGCCCTGAGCACTCCCCCACCGATATAGAGCACCGGACGCCGGGCAGCGCTGATCATCTTCGCCGCCTCGCGCACCTGCCTGCCGTGCGGGCGGGTGACCGGACGATAACCGGGCAGGTCGAGAGCCGGCGGCCAGACATCGTGCGGCAGCACGGAGGTGACCGACTGCAGGATGTCCTTGGGCAGGTCGACGAGCACCGGTCCGGGCCGGCCCGTCGCCGCCAGGTGGAACGCCTCCGCGATGATCCGCGGGATGTCGTCGGCGGACTGGACCAGGAAGTTGTGCTTGGTGATCGGCAGGGTGATGCCGCAGATGTCCGCCTCCTGGAAGGCGTCGGTCCCGATCGAGGGGCTGGGGACCTGCCCGGTGACGGCCACGATCGGCACCGAGTCCATGTAGGCGTCGGCGATCGGGGTCACCAGGTTGGTCGCCCCCGGCCCCGACGTCGCCATGCACACCCCGACCCGCCCGGTGGCCTGCGCGTACCCCTCGGCCGCATGACCCGCGCCCTGCTCGTGCCGGACAAGGACATGTCGCACTCGGGTGGAGTCGAACAGTGGATCATATGCGGGCAGGATCGCGCCGCCGGGGATGCCGAAGACCACGTCGGCTCCGACCGCTTCAAGGGAGTGGACGAGCGACTGGGCTCCGGTGATCTCTCGTGTCATCTGGTCGTCTTCCTTGACAGGCCGGGGATGTACGTGGCACGTGGCAATCTCGGCTGGCACTGCGGGACCGGCGGGACCGGGCCCGCCGGGCACGGCTCTGCCAGCTGAGCACGACCACGCAGGCTTGGCACGAGGCAGTGCTCACTGCACGAAAAAGCCCCTCGTGCCGAGGCACTGAGGGGCGGCGCACAGGTCGACGTCGTCGACTATGCGCGCTCTGAGCGTACGAGAATCCCGAGATGCACGGTTCTACCCTGCCGGAGTTCCCGCCCCACGTCAAGCATCGCCGGGCACCCGGTCCAGCCAGGCACCCGGTCCAGCCAGGTCATTGCCCGCCGGAGCCGGGCGCACCGATCTGGCCACCGTCCAACGCGGTGAGGAACCTGGCCGCGACCGGCGCGGCCGTCTCCGCGCCGAAGCCGCCGTCCTCGACGACCACCGCGAAGGCCACATCGCCCCGGTAGCCGACGAACCACGCATGGGTCGGCGGCGGGTTGCCGTCCTTGTACTCGGCGGTGCCGGTCTTCCCGAAGACCTCGCCGGGCATCGGGACCTTCGCGGCGGTGCCCTCGGTGACGACCGCCCGCATGAAGTCCCGCAGCGGGGGCAGCACCACGGGCGGGATGGGGTTGCTGCGCGCCGACTGGCCGACGACGAACGGCTGGCGCCAGGTACCGCTCGCGACCGCCGCGGCGACGCTCGCCATCTGCAGCGGGGAGACCTCGATGCGGGCCTGGCCGATCGACGCCGACGCCGACTCGACCGCGTCACGCGGGGTCGGGAAGGTCCCCCCGACGCTGGCGATATCCAGCGGTGGTCCGCCGTCGAAGCCGTAAAGCTGGGCGGCCTTCTCCAGCGCGCCGTCCGGGAGTGACTCCTCCAGCCGGATGAACGCGGTGTTGCAGCTCCTGGCGAACGCGGTCCGCAGCGGGATGGGGCCGAACTGCTCGGACTCCGCGTTCTGGAAGGTCCGACCGCCGACGCTGACCGTCTGGGTGCAGTCCAGGGGCATGTCCGGCGCCTTGCCGTTCATCAGCGCGGCGGTGGCCGTCACGATCTTGAAGGTGGAACCCGGTGGGTACTTGCCCCGGACAGCCCGGCCCGACCCGCTGGGCGGATGGTTGGCCAGGGCCAGGATGGCGCCGGTACGAGTGTCGATCGCGACCATCGCCCCGGTCGGGCGGGCCGCGGTGGCCAGGGCCGCCTCGGCGGCCTGCTGGACCCGCAGGTCGATCGTGGTACGGATCGCCTCGCCGTCGGTCATCGGATAGGTGTGCAGCGTCTGCACGGTCGCGTTCTTCGCATCCCGCACGACGACCGCGCCGCCCTGCGCCCGCAGCCGGTCGTCGTACACCCGCTGCAACCCGGACAGCGGCGCCGTCCGACCGACGAGGTTGCCCGCCAGGTCGGAGGAGTCCCGTAGGGGCTGGCCCGCCACGTCGAGCAGGTCCCCCCGCTTACCTGTGGAGGCGGTCCGGTCCAGGTGCAGCCCTGGGCGCAGGGCCGGATGCACCGAGGGCGGATCAGCCTTCACCCGCCACCCGCCGCCGGTCGAGACGAGATGCAGCGCCCCGGTGTACTCCAGCGGCGTCGGCAGACCGGAGAGCGTGAGCCTGGCCAGGTACGGCACGGTCGCCGTCTCGCCGCTGCGGCTGATCGCGCCCGGGGTAAACGTAGCCGCTGTGACGAGCAGGCGGTCACGCACCTCGGCCATCGTGCCCACCAGGCGCGCGACGTCGATACTCCCGGGCGTGGAGACGGCGGCGACAGCCGCGGGGCCGGGGGTCGCCGTCCCACCGGAAGTCGTCAGCGTCCGCCAGCCGGCCAGGTAGGAGTCGGCCGCGGCCTGGACCTTCCGGTCGGCGGCGCGGTCGGCGGCGCGGTTGTTCAGGACGTAGCCGACGCCGCCGGCGACGGCCAGCAGGACGACGACGACCGCGACGATGATCGCCGTCCGGCGGCCCCGGCCCCGGCGGCGGGAGGTTGACGCGGTGAAGCCGGAAGGTGTAAGGGGCACGGCGGCACGCTCTCCCCTCGATCGTGACACCCCGATGGGAGACCCACCCTATGGAGGCCTCCGGCCCTTCGCATCCGACGCGCCGTACGACGTCGGCAACCCGACACGCGGGTCCGACACAGCAGGAGAACGTGGTCCTCCCGAGCTCGGATCACGGAGAGGCAACCCACGGCACGGGGGACGGCGGCGACCGGTCGGACGTTTCTTGAACGAATGGCGCTAAAATCTGCGAATCATCTTGAATACGACAAATCGGGGATCGGGCGAGCGAGGGCCGGGAAGCGGTGTCAGGAGACGCCGAGGCGCTCCAGCAGCAGTCGCCGCACGGCCGCCGCGTCCGCTTGGCCCTTCATCGCCTTCATCACCGCGCCCACCAGCGGACCGACGGCGTTCACCTTGCCACCGCGGACCTTCTCGGCGATGTCGGGGGCACCGAGGAGCGCCGCGTCGACGGCCGCGGTGAGCGCGCCGTCGTCCGCGACGATCGCCAGCCCACGGCCGGCGATCACCGCGTCGGGCGTGCCCTCACCGGCGAGCACCCCGTCGATGACCTTGCGGGCCAGCGCGTCGGTGAGCTCGCCCGCGGCCACCAGCGCGGTGATCCGGGCGACGTCGGTCGGGGTGATCTTAAGATCGCGCGGCTGGAGACCGGCGTCCGAGGCGCGCCTGGCCAGTTCGTTGAGCCACCACTTGCGGGCGGTCGCCGGGGCCGCGCCGGCGGCGATGGTCTCCTCGACCAGGTCGAGGACCGCGGCATTGCGCAGGTCCTGCAGGTCCCGCGCGGTGTAGCCGTGCTCGGCGATCAGCCGGGCCCGGCGCGCCGCGGGCAACTCCGGCAGGCCGGCCCGCAGCCGCTCGACGTATTCCGCGGGCAGGGCCAACGGGGTGAGATCAGGCTCCGGGAAGTACCGGTAGTCGGTGGCCTCCTCCTTGGAGCGACCCGACGAGGTGCGGCCCGACGCCTCGTCGAAGTGGCGGGTCTCCTGGATGATGCGCTGGCCGTCGTCGAGCAACGCGGCCTGCCGGGTGGTCTCGTAACGCACCGCGCGTTCCACCGACCGCAGCGAGTTGAGGTTCTTCGTCTCGGTGCGGGTGCCGAAGGGAGCGTCCGGGTCGCCGGGCGCCGGCCGCGGGCGCAGCGAGACGTTGGCGTCGCAGCGCAGCGATCCCTGCTCCATCCGGACGTCGGAGACCCCGAGCGCCCGGATCAGCTCCCGCAACTCGTCCACGTAGGCCCGGGCCACCTCGGGGGAACGCACGTCCGGTTCGGTCACGATCTCCACGAGCGGGATGCCGGCCCGGTTGTAGTCGACCAGCGAGTGGGTGGCGCCGTGGATGCGGCCGGTGGCGCCGCCGACGTGCAGCGACTTGCCGGTGTCCTCCTCCATGTGCACCCGGGTGATGCCCACCCGGTGCACCTCGCCCTCGACCTCCACGTCGAGCCAGCCGTTCGTGCACAGCGGCTCGTCGTACTGGCTGATCTGGAAGTTCTTCGGCATGTCGGGATAGAAGTAGTTCTTGCGCGCGAACCGGCACCACGACGCGATCTCACAGTGCAACGCGAGTCCGATCATGACCGCGAAGCGCACCGCCGCCTCGTTCACCACCGGCAGGGAACCCGGCAGCCCGAGACACACCGGGCAGACCTGCGTGTTGGGCTCGGCACCGAAGGCTGTCGCGCAGCCGCAGAACATCTTGGAAGCGGTGCCGAGTTCGACGTGCGTCTCCAATCCGATCACCGGCTCGTAGCGGGCCAGAACGTCGGAGTAGGACGGCAGCGCGCCGGCGGGAGCCACTGTGCTCACCGGATGAACTCCTCATGGGTCGCTGGGTGGGCGGGTGTCGCGGACGTGCACGTAGGTGAGGAACACCGCGGCAGGTAGGCCGAGCACTCCCCAGACGAGCAGGACCGGGTTGAGCGTGGCGATGCCGAGACCCAGCACCAGCACGGTGAGCAGCCACACCACGCCCACCAGGAACCGGTCCTGTCGGCCGCTGCGCAGACTCACCATCGCCGTTTCCTTCCCTTCCCTCGCGGTCGGCGGCCCGTCAGCGCGGCCGCCACACCCGGAACACGGATGACCCGCGAGAGCGCCGGGCGCCCGCTCACAGCGCCGGGACCTCGTCGAGCAGCGGATGGCCGCGTTCGACGTCCAACGCCTCCTCCAGCGCCCCGCCGACCCGGTAGAGCCGGTCATCGGCGAACGGCGGCGCCATGATCTGGATACCCACCGGCAGCCCGTCCACGAGCCCGGACGGCAGGCTCATCGCCGGGCCGCCCGCGAGGTTGGACGGGATCGTGCACAGGTCCGACAGGTACATGGCCACCGGATCGTCGACCTTCGCGCCCAGTGGGAAGGCCGGTGTCGGGGTGGTGGGCGAGACCAGGACGTCGACCTGCTCGAACGCGGCGGTGAAGTCGCGGCTGATCAGCGTACGGACCTTCTGCGCCTGGCCATAGTAGGCGTCGTAGTACCCCGAGGACAGGGCATAGGTGCCCAGGATGATCCGCCGCTTCACCTCCGGGCCGAAGCCGGCTTCGCGGGTGCGGCTCATGACCTCCTCGGCCCCGGCCCGACCGTCGTCGCCGATCCGCAGCCCGAAGCGCATCGCGTCGAAGCGAGCCAGGTTCGACGAGCACTCGCTGGGCGCGATCAGGTAATAGGCGGGCAGCGCGTAGCTGAAGTGCGGGCAGCTCACCTCGACGACCTGGGCGCCCAGGCCCGTCAGCGCCTCGACCGCGGCGGCGAAGGCGGCCTCGACCCCCGGGTCGTACCCGTCGCCGGCGAACTCGCGGACCACACCGACCCGCATACCGCGGATGTCGCGCTGCCGTGCCGCCGCCACGACCGCGGGAACCGGCGCGTCGACGCTCGTGGAGTCCAGGGGATCGTGGCCGGCGATCGCGGCGTGCAGCAACGCCGCGTCGGTCACCGTGCGGGTCAGCGGGCCGGCCTGGTCCAGCGAGCTGGAGAAGGCGACCAGCCCGTAGCGGCTGACCCCACCGTAGGTGGGCTTGACCCCGACCAGACCGCAGAGGGCTGCCGGCTGACGGATGGAACCGCCCGTGTCGGTGCCGAGGGCGAGCGGCGCCTCGAAGGCGGCGACGGCCGCGGCGCTGCCGCCGCTGCTGCCGCCGGGGATGCGGGTGACGTCCCAGGGGTTGCGGGTCGGCCCGAACGCCGAGTTCTCGGTCGACGAGCCCATGGCGAACTCGTCCATGTTGGCCTTACCCAGCAGGACGACGTCCGCGGCCCGCAGCCGGCTCACCACCGTGGCGTCGTACGGGGGACGCCAGCCCTCGAGGATGCGGCTGCCGCAGGTGGTGGGCATCCCTCGGGTGGTGAAGACGTCCTTGAGCGCCAACGGCACCCCGGCGAGCGGCCCGAGGCGCTCCCCGGCCGCGCGCCGGTCGTCGACCGACCGGGCCGCGGCGAGCGCGCCGTCGGCGTCCACGTGCAGGAAGGCGTGGACGGTCTCGTCGACCTTGGCGATGCGGTCCAACGCCGCCCGGGTCGCCTCGACGGCACTCAGCCTGCCGGCGGCGATCGCGGCCGCCGTCGCGGCGGCGGACAGGCGCACGACGTCAGTCGTGCCGGGAGGTGTCGGGTTCTCCGTCATGTTCTCCGTCATGCGGGCGGCGACCTCATTCGTCCGGATCGAGGATGCGGGGCACCCGGAACCGCCCGTCCTCGGTGGCGGGGGCACCGGCCAGGGCCTCGGTGACGGGCAGCGACGGGCAGATGGTGTCCGGCCGGAAGACGTTGGTCAACGGCACGGCGTGGCTGGTCGGCGGGATGTCCCCGGCGGCGATCTCGGAGACTCGGGCGACCGCGGACAGGATCGCCTCGAGCTGCGGTGCCAGCGCGTCGAGCTCGTCGTCGGTCACCGACATCCGCGCCAAGCGGGCGAGGTGAGCCACCTCGTCCCGAGTGATCGCCATGGCGTGTGGCCCCTTCGTGGGCGGTGGGCGCGGGGCCCGTGACTGGTCCTGGGCGCCGCGACGGATGCGGGAACCGGAACCGGGAGAGGCCGGATGCACCCCTGGGGCGCCCCGGGCGGACGGTCCCGGACCGGACGCATCGCCGCGTCGACGTGATGTCATCGTACGGGCCGCGGCGGGACCCCCGCGGACGCCGCCCCCCGCTGCTCTCCTGGCCCAGGCCGCCCTTCGGGGTTTCCGTCACCTCACCTTCGGCGAGGTTCCTGTGCTGTGGTCCTGGGGGAGCCGCCGGCCGGGCGGGGACGTTATCTTCGCGTGACCGGCCGGCCATCCCGCCGACATGCTCTTTGCGCATGCTCAGCTACATGTCGTATCTGCTTCGCCTCGTGCTGCCGGACCGCCCCGGAGCGCTCGGCGCGGTGGCCACGGCCCTGGGCAGGGCGAGCATCGACATCGTCAGCATCACCGTCATCGAGCGCACCGCCGACGGAGCCGTGGACGATCTGCTCGTGCTTCTGCCACCGGGCGGCCTCGCCGATCGCGTCCTCACCGCCGCTCATTCGGTTCCAGGCGTGATCGTCGAGTCGCTTCGGCCGTTTCTCGCCGACGGGGGCGGTATCGGCAACGACCTCGACCTGGTGGACGCCATGACCGATCGGCCGCACGACGCCGTGGCGACCCTGACGGACCTCGCGCCCGGCGTCTTCCACGCCGACTGGGCGGTGCTGCTGGAGCACGTCGGGCCGGACGACATCAGGGTCCGGGAAACCTCGGTGGGCGCTCCGGCCCTCGGCGGGGACGATCTCGGTGTCCCCGAACGGGTCCGGTTACCCCTGCCCTGGCTGCCGCTGGAACGGCCGCGGCGGATCGGGGCCGAGGATGGCGCCTTCCCGCCTCGCTGGCGGGCGGTCAGCATGGAACTCGCCGCGGCCCCGGTCGGCGGCGACCGGTTGGTGATCCTGGTCGGGCGGCCCGGCGGCCCCCGGTTCCGCTCCTCCGAGATCGACCGACTGGCCCATCTGTCGGGCATCGCCGCGAGCCTGACCAGGACGGACCGTTTCTGAGTGGGGGAGCCTCCCCGGGTTATTCCACCGGGATCTCGGCCTTCTCGGGACCGTCGGCGGGAACGGCGAGCTTGCTGGCCGCGTCGACCCCCTGCGCCAGCAGAACGGCAAATCCGGCCTCGTCCAGCATGGGGATCCTGAGACTGCGCGCCTTGTCGTACTTCGAGGCCCCCGGATCCGCGCCGACGACGACGGCGGTGGTCTTCCTACTCACCGAGCCGGTGACCTTGCCGCCGCGCGCCTCGACCGCCTCCTTGGCCGAGTCGCGGCTCCAGTCGGTGAGCGTGCCGGTGATGACGACGGTGACGCCGTCGAGGGGACGTGGGCCCTCCTCCGCGCCGACGTCGGCGAGCCGTGCCCCGCCGGCGGCGATCCTGGCGAGGATGTCGCGGTGCCGTTCATCGGCGAACCAGTCGAGCACCGCGCCGGCGATCTTCGGACCGACCCCTTCGACCGCGGCGAGGTCCTCGGCCGACGTGGCGGCGATCGCTTCCAGCGACCGCAGTTCCCGGGCGAGCGCCCGCGCCGCCGTGGGCCCGACGTGGCGGATCGACAGGCCGACCAGCAGCCGCCAAAGTGGCCGGTTCCGCGCGGCCTCGACCCCCCGCAGAATCTGATCGATCTTCTTCTGCGCGAACCCGCGCAGCCCCTCGAAGGACTCGGGCGTCAGGTGGAAGATGTCGCCGATGTCACGCACCCGGCCCGCCTCGAGCAGGGCGATCGCCGTCTCATACCCGAGCCCGTCGATGTCCATCGCCCCCCGGGATGCGAAATGGAAGATCGACTCCCGCAACTGCGCGGGACAGGAGACGGTGTTCGGGCAACGGATGTCGACCTCGCCCTCGGGCCGCACCAACTCGGTGCCGCACTCCGGGCAGCGCGTGGGCATCACGAAGGCCCGCTCGGAACCGTCTCGCAGGTCGACGACCGGGCCGACGATCTCCGGGATGACGTCCCCGGCCTTGCGCAGGACGACCGTGTCCCCGATGAGCACCCCCTTGCGACCGACCTCGTCGATGTTGTGCAGGGTCGCGAGGCCCACCGTGGACCCGGCGACCAGGACCGCCTCCAGCTCCCCGAAGGGGGTCACCCGGCCGGTGCGGCCCACGTTCACCCGGATATCGCGCAGCTTGGTCGTGACCTCCTCCGGCGGATACTTGTAGGCCACCGCCCAGCGGGGGGACTTCGAGGTGGAGCCCAACCGGCGTTGCAGGGCGAACGAGTCGACCTTGACGACCACTCCGTCGATCTCGTGCACCACGTCGTGGCGCGCGTCGCCCCACCGGTGCACGTAGTCCAGCACGCCGGGCACCGTCGCCAAGACCTCGAAGTGGGTGGCGACGGGCAGCCCGAGCTCCGCGAAGCGGGCATAGGCCGCCGACTGGGACGTGACCTCGAAGCCGCGCTGCGCGCCCAGGCCATGGACAATCATCTCCAGCGGCCGGGTGGCGGTGACCCGGGGATCCTTCTGCCGCAGGGATCCGGCCGCGGCGTTACGCGGGTTCGCGAACGGTTTGCCCCCCGCGGCCACCAGCCCGGCGTTGAGCTCGGCGAACTTCGCGGTCGGGAAGAAGACCTCGCCCCGCACCTCCAGCAGCCCGGGCACCCGCGGCCCGCGCAGCCGCACCGGCACGCTCGCCAGGGTGCGGATGTTGGGAGTGATGTCCTCCCCCGTCCGGCCGTCGCCGCGCGTCGCGGCACGCACCAGGTAACCGTCCTCGTAGACGAGGTCCACGGCAAGCCCGTCGATCTTCAGCTCGCAGAGCCAGGCGTCGACCTCGTTTTCCCGGGCCACGCGCGCCGCCCACTGGTGGAACTCGTCGTCGTCGAAGACGTTTTCCAGGGACAGCATCCGTTCGAGATGCTCGACCGGGGTGAACAGGGTCGAGTAGGAGCCGGCCACCTTCTGCGTCGGCGAGTCCGGTGTGCGCAGGTCGGGATGCCGCTCCTCCAGCACGGCGAGCTCCGCCATCAACCGGTCGTACTCGGCATCGGAGATCGTCGGGGAATCGAGCACGTAGTAGCGGTACGCGTGCTCGTCGAGCTCGCGGGCGAGGCTGGCGGCGCGGGCCCGCTCGTCCGCCGAAGCCACCGCCGAGGCCACGCCGGATTCGTCGGCCGTACCGGCCGTCGCGCTCACGACGGTGCGTCGACCAGGACCCGCCCCGCCTTCCGGCAGTGGCGCATCACCGTCCTGGCATCGTCCGTTCCCAGGCCCGCCAGGCCACATGTCGGCGCCACGGCGACCACCTCTCCGAGCTGCTCGGGCCGGAATCCCAACCGGCGCCACAGTGCGATGACGGGTTCGACCGTACGGCGGACATCCGACAACTTCGGTGCGGCCGAGACAGCCCGTCCGGCTGCACCGGCCGGTGCGGCCGGTCCAGTCGGTCCAGTCGGTGAAATCGGCGCGGCCGGTGAAATCGGCCTGGTGGGGACGAGACCCGCCATCAGCCGCACGCCGGCCTCCACGATCTCGCCGACAGCGTCGTCCTCGGCCCGGGTAAGCGCGGTGACGTCGAGACCGACGAAGTCCATACCCGCCGCGCGCAACGCCGCCAGCGGCACCGCGGGAGCGCAGCAGTGCACCCCGACTCCGACGGTCGCCGGCAGCGCCCGCAGGCCACCGAGCAGGATCCGCAGCCGCTCCACAACCAAGCCCTCCTCGACGGCGGGCAGCACCGAGAACCCACTCGGAGTGCGGATCCGGCCCGCGAGCACCGCCGGCAGCGACGGCTCGTCGAGCTGGACCAGGATCCGCGCCCCCGGGACCCGCTGGGCGATCTGTTCGACCTGTTCGACGAGCCCCGCGGTCAGTGCGTCGGCGATGTCACGGGTGGCGCCGGTATCCGACAACGCCCTGTGCCCGCGGGGAAGCTCCAGCTCGGCAGCCAGCGTCCACGGGCCGGTCACGGCAATCTTGAAGGATCCCGCGTAGTCGGCGGCGACCTCCGTCAGCGCGTCCAGGTCGCGTTCGAGCAGATCCCGTGACCGGCGCAGGTCCAGGCCGGGTCGGGGAACCAGCCGCCAGCCAGCCGGCTGAAGGTCCACCGGCATGTCGACGAGGATCGCCGCCGCCCGCCCGACCATCGCACCCCCGGGTCCCCTGGCCGGCAATTCGGGCAGATGCGGCAGGTCCGGCAGCTCGTCGAAGACCAGCTTGACGGCCTGGGCCGCATCCGTTCCCGGCAGCGAGCCCACCCCGGTGGCCGCGCCGGGCGGCCACATCCGTGCAGCGTCAGTACTCATGTCTTGACATCCTCCGGGAGCCCGCGGGAGATCCCCGGCCACGCCCACTCCACGCCCGCTCCGTCAACGGCCCACCGACCGGGCGCCCGGCTAACCACCGGTGGTGCGGATGTGCCCTCCGCCAAGCACCCGGTCACCGTCGTACAGCACCACTGCCTGGCCTGCGGCCGTGCCGCGGACCGGCGTCGTCAGTGTCACGACGAGCTCCTCGTCGCGCGCCTGCGCCACCGCCGGTACCACCCCGCCGTGCGCCCGCACCTGGGCCAGGCATGACACGGCCCCCTCGTGCGGCCAGACGGCCCGGTCCGCCACGAGCCGGCGCACGTCGAGCGCTTCGGCCGGTCCGACGGTGACCGTCGACGTCACCGGGGAGATGTCCAGCACATAGCGCGGCCGGCCGTCCGAGGCCGGCCGCCCGAGCTTCAGCCCGCGACGCTGACCCACGGTGAAGGCGTAGGCGCCGTCATGGTGCCCGAGCGTCTGCCCGGTCGTCGCATCGATGACCGGACCCGGCCGCGGGCCGAGCCGCTCGCGCAACCAGCCACCGGTGTCCCCGTGCGAGATGAAACAGATGTCGTGGCTGTCCGGCTTGTCCGCAACGGCAAGGCGACGCTCGGCCGCCTCTACCCGTACCTGGGCCTTGGTGGAATCCCCGAGCGGAAACCGCGCGGCGGCGAGCTGCTCGGGACGCAGCGTTCCCAGGACGTAGGACTGGTCCTTGTCCGGATCCACCGAGCGGCGCAGGGTGCCGTCCGGATCGAGCCGGGCGTGGTGCCCGGTGACGACGGCCTCGAAGCCGAGCGCGAGGGCCTTGTCGAGTACGGCCGCGAACTTGATGCGCTCGTTGCAGCGCACGCAGGGGTTGGGCGTGCGACCGGCTGCGTAGGACTCGACGAACTCCTCGATGACGTCGGTCTCGAACCGGTCCGCGAGATCCCAGACGTAGAACGGGATGCCGAGGATGTCGGCGGCCCGCCGGGCGTCCCGGGCGTCCTCGATGGTGCAGCAGCCGCGGGCTCCGGTCCGGTCCGACTCCGGCGAGCGCGACAACGCCAGATGCACCCCGGTGACGTCGTGACCGGCGTCAACCGCCCGGGCGGCGGCGACGGCGGAGTCGACCCCGCCGGACATCGCGGCGAGCACCCGCATCAGACCGTCACCTCCCCGAATCTCCGCCGAACCTCAGAGAACCACGTGGACGGGAGCAAGGCATCCATCATGGGCATCGCCTCTCAGGAGCCGCTCATGCTGCCGCTCATGCCGGCCAGCGCCCCCGCGCGGCTCGCCCGCTCGACGACCGGCCCGATCGCCGCGACCAGCGCGTCGATGTCGCAGGCCCGTGAGGTGTGCCCGAGGGAGAACCGCAGCGATCCGCGGGCGTGTGTCTCATCCACTCCCATCGCGAGCAACACGTGCGACGGCCTCGCCACTCCAGCGGAGCAGGCCGAGCCGGTGGAACACTCGATCCCCCGGGCATCGAGCAGCATCAGCAGCGAGTCTCCCTCGCAGCCGGGGAAGGTCAGATGGGCGTTTCCCGGCAGCCGGTGCGGTCCCGGACCGCCGCCGTCCCCACCGCCGCCGTCCCCGAGCAGCGGGGCGCCGTTGAGCACCGCCTCCGGGACCTCCGCCCGGACCCGGCGCACCAGGTCGTCACGCAGGGCCGCCAGCCGGACGCTCTCCTGCGGCGCCTCGGCGCATGCCGTCGCCGCGGCCGCCGCGAACGCCGCCACCCCGGCCGTGTTCAGCGTTCCGGACCGGATGTCGCGCTCCTGACCGCCGCCGTGGGTCAGCGGCTCCATCGCCAATCCCCGGCGCACCACCAGGGCACCGACACCGATCGGCCCCCCGATCTTGTGCGCGCTGACCGTGATGGCGTCGGGGCCCTCGTCGGTGACGGCGATCGGGATCTGGCCGAACGCCTGCACCGCATCGGTGTGGAAGGGCACGCCGTGACGGTGCGCGATCGTCGCGAGCTCGGCGATCGGCTGAACGGTTCCGACCTCGTTGTTCGCCCACATCACCGACACGACGGCCACCGAGTCCGGCTCCCGTTCGAGGGCGGCGGCGAGGGTGTCCGGCCGCACGGTTCCCGCGGCATCGACCGCGAGCAGCTCGACCTCGGCATCCTGCGCCCGGCCGAGCCAGTCGACGGTGTCCAGGACCGCCCGGTGCTCGACGGCGCTGACCAGCACCCGCCGCCGGCCCGGTTCGGCCCGGCGGCGTGACCAGTACAGACCCTTCAGCGCGAGGTTGTCACTTTCGGTACCGCCTCCGGTGAACACCACGTCGGACGGACGGGCGCCCAGCACTCCGGCGAGCGTCTCGCGGGACTCCTCGACGATGCGGCGGGCACGGCGGCCACTGGCATGCAGCGACGAGGCATTGCCGGTATCGGCGAGCACCGCGGTGTACGCGGCGAGCGCTTCCGGTCGCATCGGCGTCGTCGCCCCGTGGTCGAAGTAGGTCACAGCTCTAGAGGGTAGTCGCGGACGGGCCGAACACCGCGCGGTCAGAAGTCGCCGGCGGCCCGGCGCAGATCGGTCAGCAGGTCGATGAGTCTGCGCACCCCGCCGTCACCCAGCCCGGGATCGGCGAAGACGGTGTCGTTGAGCTTCTCGGTCGCGGCCATGGCAGTGGCCCGACCCTCATCGGTGATCTTCGCGAGAATCGCCCGCCGGTCCGTAGGATGCGGGGTACGCCGCACCTGCCCCCTCGCCTCCAACCGGTCGACCGCGCTGGTGACGCTGGTCGGATGGACCTGCAGCCGACTTCCGATCTTGTTGAGGGGCAGCGCTCCGGACCGACTGAACATCAACAGCATCAGCAGCTCATAGCGCGCGAAGGTCAGGTCGAGGGGGCGCAGGACCTCGTCAACCCGGGCGAGGACGATCTGCTGCGCCCGCATCAGGGAGGTGACCGCTGCCATGCCGTCCGCTGCCGCCCCCCAGCCGTGGGCGGTCCAGTGCCGATGGGCCTCCGCTATGGGGTCGGTTGGCAACGGTTTCGGGGTGGCCACGACTTGTCGACGCTCCTGCACTTCATGGGACGGTTCCCGCCCAACCTGGCAGCCGGGGACCGTCGCGGCGGGCAGCGTCCATTGCACCCCAGGACGGACGCGCTGGCAAAGATTCATGCGTACCCGGAGATTGCCGCGGCGCCCAGCGTACCGACCAGCGTAACGCCGATCGACGTAACGGCGGGCGCCACCCGGGACATAATCAGACGTTACGTCGATACTGCCCACCCACGTCGAAGAATGCCTGGGAGATCTGCCCGAGGGAGCAGACGCGGACCGCCTCCATCAGCGCCGCGAACGTGTTCCCCCCGCTCCTGGCGCTCTCCCGCAGATGTTCCAGGGCGGCGCCCGCCTCGGCGCCGTGCCGGCTGTGGAACTCCTCCAGCCGAGTGAGCTGAGATTGCTTCTCCTCCTCCGTGGCCCGCGCGAGCTCCATCGGGCCTCCCTCGGCGTCGGGATCGGTGCCGGCCGACTCGGGCCGCAGGAACGTGTTCACCCCGATGATCGGCAGGGTGCCGTCGTGCTTGCGCCGCTCGTACAGCATCGACTCGTCCTGGATGCGTCCCCGCTGATAGCCGGTCTCCATCGCGCCGAGTACACCGCCGCGGTCGCTGATCCGCTCGAACTCGGCGAGCACCGCCTCCTCGACCAGGTCGGTCAGTTCATCGACGATGAACGATCCCTGCAGGGGATTCTCGTTGGCGGCGAGTCCCCATTCCTGATCTATGATCATCTGGATGGCCAACGCGCGGCGGACGGAGTTCTCCGTAGGAGTCGTCACAGCCTCGTCGTACGCATTGGTGTGCAGGCTGTTGCAGTTGTCGTAGATCGCGCACAGCGCCTGCAACGTGGTCCGGATGTCGTTGTAGGCCATCTCCTGCGCGTGCAGCGACCGGCCCGACGTCTGTACGTGATACTTCAGCATCTGCGACCGGGGGGCGGCACCGTAGCGCTCCCGCATGGCCACCGCCCAGATCCGGCGGGCCACCCGCCCGATGACGGTGTACTCCGCATCCATCCCGTTGGAGAAGAAGAACGACAGGTTCGGGGCGAAATCGTCGATGCGCATCCCTCTGGCCAGATAGGCCTCGACGTAGGTGAAGCCGTTGGCCAGGGTGAACGCGAGCTGACTGATGGGATTGGCGCCGGCCTCGGCGATGTGATAGCCGGAGATCGATACCGAGTAGAAGTTCCGGACCGCGTGTTCGATGAACCACTCCTGCACGTCCGCCATCGCCCGCAACGCGAACTCGGTGGAGAAGATGCAGGTGTTCTGCCCCTGGTCCTCCTTGAGGATGTCCGCCTGCACGGTGCCACGGACCGTGGCCAGCGTGCGGGCCCGGACCTCGGCGGCCTCGTCCGTGCTCGGCTCCCGGCCGTGCTCGGCGCGGAAAGCGTCCAAGCGCTGGTCGATCGCGGCGTTCAGGAACATCGCCAGGATCGCCGGCGCCGGGCCGTTGATGGTCATCGAGACGCTGGTCGACGGATCACACAGATCGAACCCGGCGAACAGGACCTTCATGTCGTCCAACGTCGCTATCGACACGCCCGACGTGCCGATCTTGCC
Source organism: Frankia sp. CeCAU1 (assembly GCF_977971845.1). Lineage (NCBI taxonomy): Bacteria > Bacillati > Actinomycetota > Actinomycetes > Frankiales > Frankiaceae > Frankia > Frankia sp. CeCAU1. Next base: position 24,610 of record NZ_CDWWXA010000063.1, read on the forward strand.
ATAGATGTCAGGCTGAGACGCGGGATCGCGGCCGTAGAGGGTCACCGAGTCGAAGGCGGTGGACAGCCGGGTCGCAGGCGAGCCGGCGGAGAGGAAGTGGAACCGGCGGTTGGTCCGGAAGGGGTCACCTTCACCGGCGAACATTCGCGCCGGGGCCTCCCCGGCGCGTTTGAACGGAAAGACGCCGGCGGTGAAGGGGAAGTACCCTGGCAGGTTCTCACGCCGCAGGAAGCGGATCAGGCGAGCGTCGTCGTCGATGGCGGGTACCGCCACCCGCCGGATCAGAGTCCCGCTGAGCGTGGTGCGCACCAGCGGGGTGTGGATCTCGGTTCCCCGGACGAGATAGGTCATCTTCTCGCCCTGACGTTCCTCGACGATCGCCGGCCATTGCGCCAGGAGCTCCCTCGTCCAGGGGGCCAGGGCGGCTTCGGCCTCGTCGCGCAGCACGGCGAGGGTGGTGGGCTCCGCCGGCGCCGCGCCCGCGCTGGTGTTGGCGCCGGCCAGCGCCGCAAGGGCCGTCGTCAGATGCTCACGACGGCGGGCCAGCAGCGCCTGGCGCTCAGTCTCGGCGTGATAGCCCCGCACCGTCTCGGTGATCTCGGCCAGATAGCGTATCCGGGCGGACGGAATGACCGTGGTCAGGCCGGTAGAGGTCCGCCCACGCACCAGGTGCAACGATCCGGACACGGTGTGCAGATCGTGTTTGCGTAGCAGCCCGACGAGGTGCTGATACAGGGCGGTCACCCCGTCGTCGTGGAACCGGGCGGCCGAGGTGCCGAAGACGGGCATATCCTCCCAGGACTGGTCGAACGCCTGCCGGTTGCGCACCAGTTGCCGGGCGACGTCACGCCGGGCATCCTCGGCGCCGCGCCGCTCGAACTTGTTCACCGCCACCACGTCGGCGAAGTCCAGCATGTCGATCTTCTCGAGCTGTGAGGCCGCACCGTACTCGGGCGTCATCACGTACAGCGAAACATCGCAGAACGGAACGATCGCCGCGTCACCCTGCCCGATGCCCGGCGTCTCGACGATCACCAGATCGAAACCGGCCACCTGACAGGCTTTGATCACATCCGCCAGGGGAGCCGGAACCTCACTGCCCCCCGTGCGCGTCGCCAGGGACCGGAAGAACACGTTCCCTGCCGTGCCATCACCCAGGGAGTTCATCCGGATGCGGTCACCGAGCAGTGCACCGCCGCCCCGCCGACGGCTGGGGTCGATGGCGAGCACCGCGATCCGCAGGCTGTCGCCCTGGTCGAGGCGGAAGCGCCGGATCAGCTCGTCGGTGAGCGAGGACTTTCCCGAACCACCCGTGCCGGTGATACCGAGGACCGGAACCCGCGGGCGGCGGGCGGCCTCGTCCTGCAGCGCCGCCGCGAGCCGCGGGTCCCGGCCCGCCTCGAGCACGGTGATCGCCCGGGCGAGCGCGCCGTGCTCACCAGCCGCCACCGCATCGAGCTTCGGCCCGTCCTCCGTCAGATCGACGTCACAGGCCTCGATGATCACATTGATCATCTTTGCGAGACCGAGCCGCTGCCCGTCCTGCGGGGAGAAGATGCGCGCGACCCCGCGCGCGTGCAGCAGGTCGATCTCCGCCGGCAGGATCACCCCGCCGCCGCCGCCGTAGACCCGGACGTTGCCGGCTCCGCGCGCACGGAGGCGCTCGATGAGGTAGCTGAAGTACTCGACATGCCCGCCCTGATAGGACGACAGGGCGATCCCTTGGGCGTCCTCCTGGATCGCAGCGGTGACGACCTCCTCGACGCTGCGGTCATGCCCGAGATGGATCACTTCGGCACCCTGCGCCTGCAACAGGCGACGCATGATGTTGATCGCCGCGTCATGCCCATCGAAGAGTGAGGCCGCCGTCACGATCCGGACCGGATGAACCGATGTGTGCAGCGTGGCGGCCGGCTCGTGCCGGTTGTCGGAGGACATCGCGTCGGAGGACATCGAAGCGGCTCCCGGGGACGATGTGGCGGGCGGAGATGCCTAGAACACTTGGCTTCCCGATAGTAGGACATCCATGCAATAGATGCCACCACGGCCAAGGTGCTGAAGCGGGTGCTGCCAGCCAGTAGTCGGAAAATACGCGTATACGA
>NZ_CDWWXA010000064.1:0-18622 GCF_977971845.1 Frankia sp. CeCAU1
GTGGCGGTGGCGGTGGCGGACCGTAGGGTAACGCCGGGAGGAAGCCTGATGAGCCCGTCGATCGCCGGGCCTGACGCGGAATCAACGATGCTCATGCCGGCCTTCTCACCGGGACCGCCGGACTCACCGAGACCGCCGGACCACCACGGAACCCGGCTGCCGCGGGACGGACGCGAGGACAGCGCACGCGGACGGACACCCGGACGGACACCCGGACGGTTAACCGACCGCGGTCTTCAGGGCATCCCCCAGCGCACTCGCCTCGTCGGCGGTGAGTTCCACGACGAGCCGACCGCCCCCCTCCAGCGGGACACGCATGACGATGCCGCGCCCCTCCTTGGTCACCTCGAGCGGACCGTCACCCGTCCGCGGCTTCATGGCCGCCATCGGTGCACCTCTTCCTGCCGTCGGACCTGCATCTGACGACGATTATCCCGTAGACCGGACCGCAAACCGAAACACGTCTCTGCGCGGCATCACAACAGTCGCCCGCCGCAACATCGAGAGGTGGGCGTCGATGTTGACGACAACGCCTGCGCGTGTCCCTGCATAGGTCAGATCGACCGGTTACCAACAGTCGACTGTGATGCCACAGACAGTCGGCGGCGATCACTCGTCGATCTGTGGCGAGCGAGTATCCCGATGCCCGTCCGGCGATGGCGCGGTGTCGACGCGCGCGAAGGCGGCCAACCGGACCAGCTCCTCGTCCCGCCGGGCCAGCTCCTCGTCCCGCCAGGCCAGCTCGTCGGCGAGCCGAAGCAGGACGGCGTCGACCTCGGCCATCCGGTAACCACGCAGCGCCATCCCGAACCGCGTGCGGGCAACGTCACCGGCTGTCACCATGCCGGCAGGTAGTCCGGTAGGAGCGCCGTCCGGCGGCGCCGGGGCGAGCCGATCGAAGCGACCGACGGCCAGCGCGGCCACCGCGAAGACGACGGCGGCCACGATCACAATCTCGATGACGAGCACCACACATCCGATCGTGCCACGGCCCGCCGATCGTGGTGATTCTGGCAGGCTGGCCCGGTGCATGCCGACGCTGCCCACCCGGCCCCGCAACGACAGGATCCGCAACGACAGGATCCGCTACGGCTGGGTCCGCGGACCTTCGAGCCGACCGAGCTGATCGTGATGGCGATCGTCAACCGCACCCCGGACTCCTTCTTCGACCGCGGGGCGACATACGGTGCGGCCGAGGCCTTGGCTGCGGTCGACCGTGCGGTCGACGAGGGGGCGGGGATCATCGACATCGGCGGGGTGAAGGCCGCGCCCGGCGGCGAAGTGAGTGCGGCCGAGGAGCTGCGCCGTGTGGCTGGCTTCGTCGCCGAGGTCCGGGCCCGCCATCCCCGGCTGGTCATCAGCGTCGACACCTGGCGCGCGCAGGTCGGACGGGTCGTCGCGGGTGAGGGCGCCGACCTGCTCAACGATGCCTGGGGCGGGGTGGACCCGGCGCTCGCCGAGGTCGCAGCCGAGTTCGGCGTCGGTCTGGTCTGCACCCACGCCGGCCATCTGCCGCCGCGCACCCGGCCGCACCGGATGGTCTACGACGATGTGGTCGCCGACATCGTCGCCACCACGGTGGGGCTCGCCGAGCGGGCGGCGTCGCTCGGGGTCCGGCCGGATGCGATCCTCGTCGATCCGGGGCACGACTTCGGCAAGAACAGCCGCCACTCCCTCGAGGCCACCCGCCGGCTGCCGGAACTGGTCGCCACCGGGTGGCCGGTGCTCGTCGCGCTGTCGAACAAGGACTTCGTCGGGGAGGCCCTGGACACCGGCATCGACGAACGCCTGGAGGGCACGCTGGCCGCGACCGCGGTCAGCGCCTGGCTCGGGGCCCGGGTCTTCCGGGCGCACCAGGTGGCGGCGACGCGGCGGACGCTGCGGATGGTCGCGGCGATCCGGGGCGACGTCGACCTCGCCGTCGCTCGCCGCGGCCTCGCCTGATGAACAGGAACGGGCTCAGTCGCCTTCGACGATCTCCCGCGGGGTCGGGGGCGGAGGCGAGGTGACGGTCGCCGCTGTCACGCCCGCCTCCAGGAAGTCCAGCGCCTCGCCGATGCCGGTCGCCCAGCGGAGGGCATCCCGGGCGCGCGGGCGGACGAACCCGCGGTCGACCATCTCGTCGACGAGAATCCGCAGGTGGGCGAAGACCCCGTCGGGGTCGAGGAGCACCACGGGCTTGGTGTGCATGCGCAGGACCCCGGCGACCCAGACCTCGAGCAGCTCCTCGAGGGTGCCCAGGCCCCCGGGCAGGGCCAGGAAGGCGTCCGAGCGCGCGTCCATGAGCGCCTTACGCTCCCGCATGGTCTCCGTGACGATGATCTCGTCCGCGTCCAGGTCGCTGACCTCCATCGCGACCAGCGCCCGCGGGATCACGCCGACCGTGTAACCTCCGCTGGCCCGCACCGCCCGGGCGATCGCCCCCATGCACGACACCGAGCCTCCGCCGGAAACCAGGGTGTGGCCGCGCCGGGCGAGCTCGGTGCCGGTCTGGGCCGCCAGCAGGACGTACGAGGGGTCGATCAGCTCGGAGGACGCGCAGTACACGCAGACGTTCACGGAATATCCATACCTGCGGGCCGGGTGTGCCCGGCGGTTCCCTCCAGGATGATGCGCACGGCCTCGTGGATGTCGTCGGTGATCGAGAGGATCTGCAGGTCCCGCTCCTGGACCAGGCCGGCGGGCAGCAGGGTCGTCCGCATCCAGTCGACGAGTCCCGACCAGTACTCGGAGCCGATCAGCACCACCGGGAACCGGGTGACCTTGCCGGTCTGGACCAGGGTCAGCGCCTCGAACAGCTCGTCGAGCGTGCCGAACCCACCGGGGAGGATCACGAACGCTTCGGCGTACTTCACAAACATCGTCTTGCGGACGAAGAAGTAGCGGAAACTGACACCGAGGTCGACCCAGTCGTTGAGCCGCTGCTCGTAGGGAAGCTCGATGCCGAGGCCCACCGACAGGCCGCCGGCCTCCTGGGCCCCACGGTTCACCGCCTCCATCGCGCCCGGCCCCCCGCCGGTGATCACCGCGAAACCGGCCTCGGCGAGCGCGGCGCCGAGCAGCCGGCCCTGCCCGTAGAACGGGCTGTCCGGGGGAATCCGGGCCGAGCCGAAGACGGTCACCGCCCGTGGCAGTTCGGCGAGCAGGCCGAAACCCTCGACGAACTCGCTCTGGATCCGCATGACCCGCCACGGGTCGGAATGGACGAAACCCGAGGGGCTGCGGGTGTCGAGCAGGCGCTGATCCGTGGTGGAGCGCTCCACCTGGCCACGCCGGGCGATGACCGGCCCACGGAACTGCTCCGGTGGCGGGATCCGGCGCTCGCGCCCCATCGCGATCCCCGTGTCGCTACCGGTCCCGGTCCCACCGCCTGCGGGAGCTCCCGGGCGGGCCGAGGTTCCCGGACCGGCAGCGGGACCAGAAGCCCCAGAAGCCGTGGGACGTCCCATGGGCGGGTCGTCAGAAGAAGGCACGGCGCCCTCCCCCTCAGCAAGCGGCGGGGAGGGCGGCTCCGGGCTCAAGGACGGCGTCACCACGGCACCATAGGCCACGCTCCGACAGACACATCACGATGCCCGCACGGTAGTAGGACGACGGTGGACGAGGTCAGGGCGAGGCTATGGCGAGCTGACCAGGCCGAGCGACGCCCTTCTGGCCTCGTCCCGCACCATCCCGAAGTACTCGACATACTCGAAGGCGCCCCGGCTCGAGACCACGCGGGCAGGAGCACCCACCGCGACCGATCGAGTAGCAATCGATCGGGTTACCACGGCATTGGCGCCCACCAGGGCGTCGTCTCCCACCTCAAGACGACCCAGGATCCTCGCTCCAGTCCCGATACTCACCCGATCGCCGATTGTCGGGCGACCGAACTTCTCGCCAGTACCGCTCTTTCCTATCGTCACATCGTGTCCTACGTTGCAGTTCTCACCAATTTCACAGGCACCAATGATCACACCCCCAAAATGGGCGATAAAGAACCCCGGACCTATCCTGGCGGCGGGGGAGATCCAGATACCCGTCACGATCTGCGAGACCCGAGACAGAACGCGGTAGACAACCGTGCCCAAGAGCCGTCCTGCCGCCCCGGCTACGCCTTTCTGCGGACTTGCGACGAACGCACCGAACCGGTAGACGAGGATCGCCTGGAGGCCGGGGTTGTTCAGAACAGCAGCGATGCGGCTGGCCCCGATCGAGCGGGGTCGACGGCCATCGTTGTCGTAGTAGACAAATCGGTCAATATCCCGAAGAACAACATCCTTCAACGAACTCTCCCCTGGCAAAAAATGGATGAGAAATGGTCGTCCACTGCCGGTAGATCGTTGATTTCAGCCGGCGGGTATAAGCCACTTCGCAGGGCACTGCCACAGTATCGTCGGGGCGCCAGCCGAAAAAATCTTGGAAGTCCGGCCTTACCATGGTCTGCCTGAATAGACACGCACATAGTCTACGAACAGCGTCTGCGGGAACGCGGAGGCCGGCGGAAGCGGGGGACTCAGCTTCGCACTGACGGCGACATCCATGATTATATAGAAGTCTTTGTTCCACAGCCAAACCGGCGTGTCCTTCGGCTCGAGATGGCGGATGAGAAGGCCATCGAAATAGAAGTCGAGCCTGTTCGGCCCCCAGTCAAGAGCATAGTTATGATAGCGGTCCGCAAGCGTGCCACCTGGGTAGACATAGTTCTTTCCCGACCCCCACCAGCCGGCCTCCCAACGATTTCCAGAGCCATCAACTCCAACAATGTTGGTATGGACCGTGGCCGGCTCGTTTGCCGTCGCCTCGACGACATCGATCTCGCCGGAGCGAGGCCAGTCATAAATTCCGTTCGGCCCTAGGAGCCAGAGAGCAGGCAACGTCCCGGTACCGATCGGCAGCCGGGCCCGGAACTCGAAGTACCCATATCTCCAGGTGGCCTTACCGCGGGTCTCCACCCGGCCCGACGAGAAGTGGGTATCCCCACAGGTTTTTATGGGAGATTTCTCCGCAATCGCCGTCAGCTTGAGATGGCCCTTGCCGTCCAGGCCGACGTTACGGGGATCGGCCGTATAACAGGAGACGTCCGTCGGCCCCCATTTCCCCCCTTGCGTGATCAACCACCTGGCGGGATCAACCGAGGCGTTCGCCGGACCGTCAAATTCATCGGACCACAGCAGTCGCGGCTCCATCCCGTCATCCTCTCGCGGAGTCCGCGGACCATTCGGCGGAGAAGCCTCTCCGGAGGATCGGGGACTAGAACCTGCCGAGGTGCCGGTCGCCGACGGTGGGCCGGATGGTAGCGCGGAGGAGGTCACCATGCCGCCAACGCCCGGACCGGCCACCGAAGGTCGAGGAGTGGCCTGCGGCGAACCAGATTCCCGTTTCGAGGTTCCACATCCCACGACCAGGCAGACGAGAAGAAGAGCGACCAGTCCTCCACGTCGACTCCGTCTCCAACGCCTCACCCGAGGTTTCATACACCACGCCCCACATCTTCCGCCGGCACGACCAGTTGACTCGACGGTAAGCCATCTCACTTTCCGCAGAAACTACCATCCGTCAGAGGAGGTGAGCAAATGGGGATCCCGCCGTCCCGGCACAGGCATCATCCCACCACAAACCCGTAGGACACCCACGGCGACAACAAGAGAACCATCGGTCGAGGAACGCCGCGGTCACCGGTCGATCGAAGCCTCGATTCGTGCATGCTACCGGGATGATCATTAACCGTTACGGCTGCAGGGTGGTGACAGCGCCTCGGCCATACCAAGTGGGCAAGGAGCCTAGACGCCATTAGTTCGGCCGTTCCGCCTGCGGCGAATGAGTATCGCCGCAGCGTGGTTCGACGGAAGGTAACAGGTGATTCACAGCATGTGCTGATCGACTGGCGGGCACGCGTCGCCACTCCGGGCCTCTGGCGTCAATACGAATCCGGCACGCCCTCCAGGTCCCACTCAGCGCGGGAACGGACGCAACGATACACCGAGTTCCTTGACACGCTCATAGTTCACCACCTGTGGGGCGGGGCGGACAAGACCGAGTATCGAATCCGAACGTACCGGCAGTGGTATCCGCATCGCCTCCAAGGCCACGAGAGAACCGTACAGCGCCTTCCACGGGACGGGGAGGAATCGTGGCGAACGACCCGCCTCGCCCGCAAACTTCGCAACGATGTGCCGGAAGGACACCGGCTCTGGATGCGCGACACCAAGCGGCACCGAAATTTGACTATCCTTGACCAGGATCGCAGCCACCACAGCAGCCAGATCTTCCTCCTCCACAGTGAACTGGTAGGGGTTCCCACTCGGAGCCGGACTCACCGGAAGGCGGGACAACCGGGTGAGCGTGGCGGCCATCCCCCCCGCCCTCCTTCCGTAGACCAGGCCCGGCCGCACTACCGAGGCGCCGAAGGCGAGAGCGTCGCGTTCGATGGCGAGTTTCGCCGTCCCATATAGTTGCGCCGTCCCCTCATAAGCCGACATCGACGAGATGACGACGACCTTCGGGACGGAATTATGCGCCGTTTCCAGAAGAGCTCGAGTCGGATGGATGTTTACCGCCTGAATATCCGTCCAGCGCCGGGCTCTCATGTCGTAGGCACAATGCACAAGCGCATCCAGGCCATCGAGAAGACCGGGGGCGAGAGCTCGCCTGGAGTCATAGAAGCGCCATTCTTCCGTCAGGTCGGCTGGCGGCCGTCGAACCAGTTGCACGGTCGTCCAGCCATCCTTGCGTAGCGCGTTCTGGATCACGCCGCCCACATAACCCTGGGCACCGGTGATCCCCACGGTGCGCGTACCCGTATTCGTCACAACCCTCGCACCTCTGATCCTATTCGGTGTGCATTTGCCATGATCGTAAAAGTAAATGTCGTCGCCGCCACAGAAGGGAACACCGATGCGTCAACCAGGTGAATACGCCGCCACCCCCCTACCCGGCCAAGCATGTCACTTGTATGCCGGGTTCCCGAAACCCCGGAGGAATGCGGGAAGCTCCCACCCCAGTGGTAGCTCTTACCCGGCGCCGAACAGGAAACCATCGGCACCACCGGCCACAGATCGAGGAACGGGGCGGCGGTGACGAGCCGTCGCACCACCTTCCGGAGCAGCCCATTTCCGAGGACGCCGTCACGGGTACCGCTCAGGTGAATTTCCGGGAGATCCGCTTCACCAGCAGGCGGGACAGCCTGAACCCGTAGCCGTGGAGAGGCCCACGACGGGAGATAACCCAGACCGACCGTAAGCCGCCGAAGAACCTCGTCACCAAGTACGGAGCCCCAACCGGACTGCAGGACCCGCGGAAGCGCCTCGGTGATCGCGGGATTATAGGGATAAAAGTGGATCTGTGATACATCGAGACCGACGTCATCCAGCACAACAATCATATTGAACTGGTTGAGAGTCATCTCCCCGTCCGCACGCGGATCAGGTGTCCGGCGCCGCGACAGCATGGGAACCGTGAACTGCGCAGATTCGGCGAGCTCGATCCGCTCATCGAACCAACGCAACGAGTTCAGAGCAATCCTCGTGCTGCCCAGGGCACCCGCGGCGAGAAAGATCCGATCTCCTTCTAGCTCCTGGGTCTGGCCACTCACGGTCTCCCGGGCGAACAGACGGGCCCCGGACTCGGACTCCTCAACCCGGAATACCAGGAGTCCCGGCAGGTACTTGACCCGACCTTCGCTGATCAACTGGTCGAATGTCTGTGCGGAGGAATAGATCAGCCGGTAAGGACAGCCTGTCATACAGAGACCGCAGCGGACGCACTCGCCACCCCGGAGGGCCAGGCGAGCCTTTCCGACGGTGATGCCGTCGCGGCGCAGCCGCTCCCGATGCCTACCGTAGTCACCAATAACCTGGCGGGTCCGCGGTGCCAGGGTCGGCAGCGGTCGTGGCTCCCGGAACAATGGAAACAACTCGGCCAGATCGTCGATCGCGCCGGACATCGGGACATGGTCAAGGATTCGGCGGTAATGCGGCTCCAACTCCTGGAGGGTGAAGGGCCAATGGCCGAAAGTCGCCTTGCTGAAGGGCATCAACTGCGAGCCCCACACATTACTGAAACCGCCGTACGCGCTGGAGACTACGGCCCGGTTCGCACCCACCATCGCACTCACCCCGCGGAGCTGCCCCTCGTCCCGGAAGGGGAAGTCGGATCCGTAGACCCGCTTCTCCGGAAGGGCCCGGCGCGAGGTGGGCACCGGCTGACGACTGATGATCTCAACCTGGTCGGAACGCCACTCGTCCGACTCTGAGCGACCGAGCTCGTCGACGATGTTGGCAGCTTCGGCCTCGAGCCGCGTCCCGATGTCCACGACCAGGATTTCCTGGGTCGGGTCCTCGGCCAGTGCCAGAGCCGCTCCCGCGGCAGCGGGGCCCGATCCCACGATTATCGTCCGGGACATGTCACTTCCTTTTCCTGGCTACCGGATCGACCACAGCGGCGTACGTTCCCGGGAGAATCACCGGCCGGCGCGGTACTGGTGAAAAGTGCCCACGAGGTATCCGCTGCCGGCCGCCGCGACCCCGGCCAGCATGGTGGCCGATCGCAACGCCCCGGAGAGTTCACCCGAACGGACCGCCCGGAGTTCCCGTGCCAGGCCACCACTCAACGTCTGCGCGACGAAACGCCGCTCGGCCGCCATGCTGGCCGCGCTTCCCATGCCTCGGAATGCGGCAACCTTGCCCTTGTTCACCGTGTAACAACGCTTCCAGAAGTACCGCCAGGTCAGCCTCTCCTTCGGCACGTGATGGTGGACCACTGCCGCCGGCTGATACATCACCTTCAGATGAGGCCAGCGGTCTGCCAGCCGATGGCACATATCCATGTCGTCATGGTTGTCGGAGTGGAATCCGTTGATCTCAGCCAGGGCGGAACGACGGACCGACATGGCGGCGCCGATCAGGCGTCGGGTCGGTGCGAGAGTCTTGGGCAGGCCCTCATAACTGCATCCAAAGACCCAGTCGAACTCGCCGGGAAACCAGCGAGGGCGAGGAACGGCGAAGTCCGGAAGCGGCGCGCCGCCGACCGCGACCACGTCGCGACGGCCGAAGACCGCTACGATCTCCGCCAGCCAGGAAGGGTCAGCGCGAGCATCATCATCGAGGAAGGCCAATATCTCACCCGCAGCGATTTCGGCTGCGGTGTTGCGAGCTGATCCCAGCCGTCCCGGATAGCGGTTCTCCACGACCACTACCCGGACATCCGCGTCTCGATCAGCGAATCTCTTGGCGGCCATCTGAAAAAGCTCTTCATTGTGGTCGATGCAGAGAATTATCTCTATCGGACGGTACTTCTGTGCGAGCAGGGAGTCGATCGCCCTGTTCAGCAGTTCCCATCTTTCGAGCGTGTATGCGCATACAATCGCACTCACCGTCGGTTCCGTCGTCGAATGCAAAACGCTTACCTTCCCCCTGATATCCCGGCATTCGTCCATGGGTCTCGCTCGTCGAATCTCCGGCGCCGAGTACAGGTCGCCAGTCGCTGTTCCGTCACCTCACGACCACCCCAAGACGCTTCTGGTCACCGCTCTGTTTCGGGTGCCATGCCAATTCATCCGGGTACCCGCTCGATGGCCACCGATGACGAACCAGACGTCTGCGGCCGGTCACGCCACACGTTCAGGAGGACCGGCGCTACGACGACCGCCTCGATGAAGACGGCCGTGACCCAGCCGACGCATAGACCCGTCGTTCCAAACATGCGGCCCCCCCCGAAGGCCAACGCGATCTCAAGAACCGTTCCGCAGGCAATCACCCTGGCCGCCGCGGCCATGCGGCCCTGTACCCGACGAAGAGTCACATAGTGATCCTTGACGACCAACGAGATCGTGGCAAGGATGAGAATCCGGAAGGCGGCGACGGACCTACCATCGGTGTAGGCTTCTCCGAACGGCAGCAGAATCAGACTCGTGACGGGTGCCGCGAGTGCGCAGAGCGTCACGCTGATCAGGAGCCCGAGCGGGATTGTCAGGCGCATCTTGGCACGCGCCTCCTCTTCGGCGCGGCCCGTGTGCGCAAGCAGGGCCGTCGGCAGTGCATAAGGAACAACGAAGAGAAAGGAAGCGGCCAGCCGAGCGGTCGAGAATCGAGCGGTGTCCGCCGGTGTCGTCGTCAGGGCGGCGATCACAGGAAGAATCAGAGTCGGCACGGTCAGCGCGAGGCTCAGCACGTAATTGCCGGCTATCTCACCCTTGATCGCCTTCAGCTCGGCGATCCCGGTCTGCCGTTCCGCTCGCCTGGAGTTTCGATAGGGTGGTCGCCTGAAGTACTTGTAGCAAACCGGGAGGGAGACGACCGACGCAATAAGCCAGGTGGCGTAGAGGTCCATGCCGGTGCGCAGGCCCACGATGACAAAGGCAACGAGCAGACCTGCTCTGACGATTGCGGCGAGCAGATTCCGAACAAGCTGGATCGCCCCACTCGCCGCCCGGAGGATCGCGTAGTCGAGAGTGGTGGTCACCGTAAATGCAGCCACTCCCAGACTGAAGGCAGCTATACTGCCTGGACTGCTACCGATTGGCTGCAGAGTGGTCGAGAGCCAGCGGGTACAGAACGCCCACAACAGGCCGAGTAGCAGCCCGGCCACCGTGACCAGCGCCATGCAGGCGCGGACCAGAGTCAGGCGGCGGTCCTCCGGCAGGTCGGGAAGATGCACCATGAGAAGCGTCCCGAGCCCCAGCATTCCGATCGTGCCGAGGACCGTCATCGAGGACACCGCCGCCGCGCCCACCCCGACGGCGTCGATGGAGAGCGTTCTCGCCGCGACCGACCAGAACACAGCTCCAAGTAAAGACGTTCCGAGCTGGGTGCCGAGTAGGGAGCTCACGATCGTCAACAGGCGCGCGAAACCGGCACCGGAACCCTTCTGCACGGATTCGCTCGGGACGATACCGCTCCCGGCTGGCGTCTGGCGCCTTAAGAAGATCGTCTCCTCATCAGACCGACTCACGATAAATCCTCGCCAAGGCTTCCGCACAGCCGTCCCAGGTCGGCAGGGTGGAGATTTCGGGAGTCGGCCTCGTCTCGCTCGGTGAGTCCCCAGCGCTGGCGAGCAGGTAGATGCCCAGCGTCTTCGCCACGAGTTGTTCATCGGCCGGATCCGCAACGCTCTGCACGAGCCCTGCCGCAGCCAGCTCTCCCAGTCCGGCAGTGGGCGCCACCACCACCGGCCTACCCAGGGCCACGGCTTCCATGACCGCGACCGGATGAGCCTCATACTCGCTAAGCAGGGCCACGACACCCGCTCTCGCGATACAGTCAGACATTGCCTGCCGGTCCTCCGGTGGGATCGAGGTGAAACTCACCCGGTCCACCACACCCAGCCGGTCAGCCAGGCGCCTCAACTCCGGCTCATCAGGGCCCCGCCCCACCAGCATCAGCCGTACGTCAGGAACTAGAGTAATCAGACTCGGCAGAGCGCGGACAAGGTGCCGCTGTCCCTTGTACTTCTCCAACCGGCCTACGCAGACGACAAGCGGCTCACTCGTATCGGGTTTGACATGGCCACTCGGTGGAACGATGGACACTCCGTTCGGGACGACCGAGATCCGGTCTGCAGCGACCCCGGCTTGGCGCATGAAGATGTGGGACTCGAACTCCGCGACGCAGATGACGCGGCGGGCGTTCCTGATCAGTGGCCCGAGCAGGCCCCACTGTACTCGGCGCGCCGTGTTCCGGACCTGCGAGGAATGACCGCCGGTATGCGGTGAGACAATATACGGAATACCCCTCAGGCGAGCCGCCGCCATCGCCACCGGCGGCACGAGATTGTGAATTCCCTGACAATGAACAAGATCATAAGAACCGAATCCGACCACTTTGGCAACGGCAGGCGCCAGATAATAGTCTTTTTCTTGCGGCCACGCCGCGACCCGGTGCACCACCGTTCCCGCGACATTCTCCCTGCTGGGAAGCTTGCCGCTGCGGTCGGTCGTCAATATCTCCACGGTAATGTCACTAGTAGCGTTGAGTCGACGACTCGTCTCGTAGACATGCGTCTCGGTACCACCCATGTCCGGGAAGAATCGTGCCGCCACCTGGAGCACCCTCAGTGCCGTCTCCATTTCCCCTCCTCAGGTCGACCCATCCTTCCGGGACCGGCTGTCCCGGGGTTCAAGCGCACGTCACCCGCGCCTAATCCTCGATCTCAGTGGAACGGACCACGTAACTACCGACCATCAGTTGAACCGTTGCGACGCGCGGGTCCCCGACATCACGAAGATCAACATAGAGCCGGACGTCATCGTCCCCAAAAAGACGACGAGTCCATACCGACCCGTCATCCCGTACTATCTGTAATATAAAAGACCGCTCATCCTGGTAGCCACGCACCACCTCGATTTCCACCTTGCCGTCGATACTGCGCGCGGCGATTGCTGTGACCGGTCGCCGCGCTACCGATCCCGACTGCCAGGAAAGCGCGATCGCACCGCAGAACACAGCGACGACAATCGCCAAGAACAGCGCGCTGGACGGTTTCGGCATCGGGATCATGACCAGCCTTGCCGGTCTCCACGGTGCACCAGCCCGGAGAAGAAGTGCCACCACCACGGCAAGAAAAATGTCGTAGCCCACTGCGTGGGTGGCTAGCCCCAAAGCGGAGAGAGCGAGAGAGACGAACATCAGGATGCACACGACTGCCAGCGCCGCGCAGGTATGCACATAGAAGCCGGTTAGCTGAGGCCGGCGTTGTAAAACCAGCCAGCGGATCCCCTGATACACGAAGGCGATTAGCGAAGTTCCCACGAGCCCCTCGAGCACGAGGATCAAGACTCTCATCGGCCGGCCCGGACAGCCGAGGTCGAGTCTTCCCAGAGGCCCGAGACGTCATAGATACGGACGGCTCCGTTGTCGTAGATCCGCCGCGATCCAGGCGTGATATCGAACTTGCCGAGTTCTGCATGGGTGAGACGCGTCCCCTTCGGGGCCTCACCATTCACCACGTAGTACGTCTCATGCGGCAACCCCTCGGCCAGCCGCTGATCGATCACATAATACCGTATCTGACCTCTCCGGAGCAGATCCCGCGCCTGGGCATGGAAGGACGGCGCGAAAAGGATCTGTCCGGTGTTCCCACCTCCAGGTACACCGATCACCAAATACTGATTTCCGGTGGCAGCCAAAAGCGCCCCCAGCTCCCGGTCCGCGGCAAAGTGGGCGCCGTCGGGAAGATTCCGGGCCGCCCACTGCGCCGCGGCGTTGGCGGAGCTATCGATGGAACGGCCGTCGGCAACGACGAGGTAGGGGCCCGGTATGCGGTTCCAATCGAGTCCAGAGCCCATCAGGGTGCCCCCCATGAAGGCTATGGTGCCGAAAAGGGCCACCACCCACCGCAGCAGCCTCCGATGGTTCTCGATATACCAGCCAATCGAGTATGCGGTGATGATCGACAACCCGATGAAGATGAAGGTCGATAGACGTACGGATATCTCCGCCGCCTTCGGGGCGATCGTGGCCACCAGGGCAATCGGATACAGGAGTTGTAGCAATCGAAGCGACCGCAGCACCGCACCCGCACGTCCGTCCGCCGCAGGTCTCCTCCGGAATGGGCCCAACGGCATGAGTGTCGCCATCCAGATAAGCAGCGAGAGCACAATGAGAACAGTTTCCCAGCGCGGGTTCCTGGTGCCACTCGAATCTGTCGAAATTTTTCTCGTCTCACCGGTCCCGCTCGCGATTCCCGTCAACTGGAAAACGGCATCGTGAAAAACTGGACCGAGATATCGGTTGAGCAGCGGACCACTGACAACCGCCCAAGACGCGACCAGGACAAGGTCCGCCACTGTGATACCCAGGAATATGGTAGCGGTGCGGCGGTCCCGTCGGGTAAACGCGGCGACCGTCACCATTCCCAATATGGCGACGAACACCCAGCTCGTGGCATGGTGCGAGAAGGTGAGAGCCAGCGCCGCGCCCGCCGCCAAGACGGTTTCAGTGCGGCCCGCCGCCTCGTTCGTAACCAGCATGAGAAGCAGAACACCGAGAGCCACGGCTAGCGTCTGATACGAGTACTGCGCGTTGAAGAAGAAGAACTGCGGGCTACAGCTGTAGATACCGACAGCAATACCCGCGGCGTGGGCGGAACGAGTCACCTGCTCGGCGAGAAGGAACAGGCCGGCGATCAGCAGACCCCGAGAGAGCACGATGACAAGAAAGGCGGAGAGCTGTGGTGGCAGACGGGTGATCTGTGCCACCGCGTTGGTGACCACCTCGAGTCCAGGGAAGCGCGGGCTGACCGGCAAGCCAGAGTTAGCCGTGAAGAGACGACCCGTTTCCCGGATGTCATGCAAGGTCCGGATATGGAGCATCTCGTCAAAGCGGACGAACTGGTGGATCTGGAGTATCAGATACGCCAGCAGGAGGCCCATGCCCAACAACAAACAATCCGTTATCCTCGCCCGCCGAGATGTTGCCGGATCCAAGAGCCCCAGACCGGCCGGAACGAAGATCAGGAGCAGGCCAATCCAGTAGAGCAGGAGGCCCGTGCCACTCTCACCCTGGCGCCCGAGTACGTAGCCACCAGAGACGGCCAGCAGTCCTACCGCGGTGGCTGCCGCCACCGGTAGCGTCTCCCTACGGTACCTCTCGGAATCAGCGCGTAAAAGTAACCCGCCACGATCGCGGTAGTGCAGATCGGTCAACAAACTCGCACTCAGCCCAGCGGATACCACTCTCCGGGTCGCCTCCGGCCCCCGGCCTCGCCCGGTGAGTGCGGTACGAAGATTCCGGGGTATGAGAGTCGTCTCCTCCTCATGGAGGCGGTAGGCCGGCATTCCGCCGACCGAGGATGAGTCGAGTTTCTCGACTGGTGAGGCCTCGTTCCTCCGACGGTCAACGAAGCGATGCACGGACGACCTCGCGATAGACCTCCTCGATACGTGGCACCACCCGACTCGCGGTGAATTCTTTCGCACGCTCCTTCGCGGCAGTGCCCATGCGCGCCCGCCTAGTACCATCCGCCAGGAGATGCTCGATCGCGTCGTGGAGAGCCACCGGGTCGGCCGGGGGGACCAGGACTCCCTCCCGACCGCCAGTGATCATATCGGCGATACCTCCCATCGGCGTGGAGATTACTGGTGTCCCGGACGCCATAGCCTCGAGGACAACGGTCGGACAGGGATCATGCCAGGTAGATGGAAGAACAGCGAAGCTGGCGTGGGCGAAGGCACGCATGATCTCAGCATGAGCTCGCGGCTCGCTCAGAATCACCCCGGGCGGAAAATAGCTCGGTGAATCTGCCGTCCGGCGGCCGACGACGAGCAGCGGCGGACGGTCATCCGGAAGCCTCTCGTAAGCCCCGAGTAGTGCCCCTATCCCTTTGTCCAGGCTCAGATCACCGACGAAAACCAGGTAGCCATCGGAGACGAGCCCGTCCGGCGGTCCGCCGGGCTCCGCGCCGATGAGCTCGTCGGGGATAAAGTTCGGGACGACCTCATAGGGAATCCGCCCGCTGTCCAGCCGGTTGAGCCGGGCCACGGCGTTGCTCACCGCAAGGTATCGGTCGACAGCCCTGTCGCGCCGTCGTGTGCCACCGCGGTTAGCCGCGAAGGTCAGGGGCCCCACCACGCCGGAGTAGTGGTTTCTGGTACATCGTATGCATCGTGACAGTGCTGGGCCGGAGCACACCAACTCCCCCATAAACATCATCCGCTTAGTGGCACAGACATGGCTGTAGTCATGCAGGGTGACGACGATCGGGACGTCGAGGTACCTGCGCAGCGGCAGCGCACTGTTCACGATCCAGTTGTGCGCATGGATAACGTCGGGCTTCACCTCACGCACGATCCTGGCGATCGCCGCTGCTACTAGCGGATCTGGCACCGGCGGCGCATAGACCCGGTCGGTCGTGTAGAGCAATGGAAGACCTGCGGTTGTCGGCCGCACTAGACGCACGTCCAAGCCATCCCGCTCCTCGGCCGCCGCTCGAGGGCCAAAAGTTATCACCGTGACGTCGTGGCGTTCAGCCAGCTGCTTTCCGAGATTGAGGACATGACGTTCCTCCCCACCGACGATCGGCGGAAAGAACTGTGCCAGCAGAATTACCTTCACGATGATCGCGGTCCGGACCCCCGAGGCGGGACTCTTGACGGTTTGGGTGAAGTCATAAGAGGCGGTCTCGGTTCATGTCGTGGTAGGAGCGCCTCACGGGTAGGGGAACTAGCAGGCTTCTGATATATCGAAATTTGACCATCCGCCACACCGGCGGAACCGCTCCGCACGGCCCATACTCGGGAACAATCGTCCCGGCACAGGGACATCAGGCCGTTTCTTCGAAAGCGGGTAGGGCGCGCACCGTTTCGGCACCCCGCTGGACTGGAAGCGGATCGGTCCTAGGATAGATCGCCAATTCAGCCTTCTCGCTCGAGGCGGAAGACTCGACGAAAATCGTGCGCAACACCCGGAAACCATCCGAGAATGCGTTCAGATTACTGACCCCATGCAGGCGTGGATGTTCAAAACTCGGGACCTCCGCTATGCGAAGTCCAGCCCGCACGGCCCGCATGTTGATCAACGTCTCGATCTCGAATCCGTCCCCCCACTGCTTGTGGGGTCCGGCACCGCCTGTGTCCAAGTCGAAGATGGGGACGACCCGTCGCCAAAAAGCGTTGTAACCGTAGCAGAGGTCGGTGAAGTCCGAGCCAATGAGCATGTTGACCAGGAAGTTCAGGAGACGGTTCCCGAGCCGACGGAGACGAGTGATGTCGGCGCTTCCGCCGTTCGCGACGAAACGCGAGCCCTTGGCAAAGTCAGCACCTGCTTCGAGCGCATTAACGAACGCAGGAATCTCGCTCGGGTCGGCTGAGCCGTCGGCATCGAGCATGACAATGATGTCACCACTGGCCTGGGCGAACCCACAGGCCAGAGCGTTTCCCTTGCCACGGCGATTCTGGTGTGTCACGACTATATCCGGCCGAACACGACGAGCGACTTCGACGGTTCCGTCGGTCGAGTGGCCGTCAACCAGAATTATTTCAGCGTCGCCCGGTAGTCGAGCGAGAACATGTGGTAGATTTTTTGCTTCGTTGAGCGTCGGGACGATGATACTGACAGTCGGCGAAATACGGCCTCGCATAAGAGGTCCCCCGATTTCGATATACTACTGAATTTGGAGTCTTTTCACGCTTCTCATGCACTAGCGACAGCAAAGCCTGACGGAAATCTGCGGCAATCAGGAATGGACGGAGCAGGCCGCTAGAAGAGACTGCGAGACAGGACTCGATCAGCGTCCGCTCAGCGAAGCAAAGACTCAACTACCACCCCCGCGACGGCTTGTCACTTCTTTACGAAAAAAATTAAGCTGAGCGCCTCACTTCGCCCCCGATCTCAAAGCGTGCCTCACCTCGCCAAGAAGCGCCGTCGCGTGCGGTAAGTGTACCAGGTAACCTTCTACAGGTTACCCCTATGGGCGTCGCCAGCAGAGTGTGCACTGCAACACTATACGAAGACACACCGGATCACCGCTCCGCCCCCCTGGATCGCTACTCTCTGTAGGACTCAACTCCCGTTCACCCTCCCGCCGACACCGCGGCACCAGCATTCGAGACGGCCATCGGTGTCTCATTTTGCTGCCATGACCCTCCACCGCAAGCAAGAAGTTGATGGGGGAGACGGCCAGAGATGGGCCCACGATCTGCTTCGCAGAGCATCCTTTGATGCATCTCCGCTCGGCCAGCGAGATAGAGCCGCCGAGCCAGGTGGGTCTCAGGCCACGCGCAACAACGCGTCGTCGATCCGGTCAGGGTCTGACACGTCTCCCCGATCGACGGTGGGTCACGCAGCTCCTCGCGCGCCCGACACCAATCGTCAGATCGCCCGGCATGCTGAGCTACCGGTCGTTGACGGGTTCCGGCTGGCAGGCTGCACGAGTCCTTGCCTGGGGCAGGACAGGACAAGCCAAAATGATCGTTTTCGGCAAACATCCCGGGAGCCGCGGTCCCAAATACTCCCCGAAGGCCCCGGCCAACCGTCCCGGGAGAGAACCCGGATGACACCCAAGATCGCGAGTCACGTCAGAGCAGTGCCACTACGCGAGGAAGGCTCAGTACGCACCCTCGCGGCGCAGGACCGCGAACACGGTGCGCCAGAGGATGTAGAAGTCGAGGGGCAGCGACCAGTTCTGCACATACCGCAGATCCAACCGCACCGACTCGTCCCATTCGAGGTCCGACCGGCCGCTGATCTGCCACAGGCCGGTCAGCCCCGGCTTCACCATCAGCCGGCGGTGCACGTCGTCCTCGTAGCGGGCGACCTCCGACGGCAGTGGCGGGCGCGGTCCCACCAGCGACATCGTGCCGTTCGCGACGTTGAGCAGCTGCGGCAGCTCGTCGAGCGACCACTTGCGCAGGAACTTCCCGACCTTGGTGATCCGCGGGTCGTCACGCATCTTGAACAGCAGCCCCTCGGCCCGCTCGTTGCGGGACTCCAGCTCCGCCTTGCGCGCCTCCGCGTCAACGTACATCGACCGGAACTTGTACATGGTGAAGTGCTCACCACCCCGGCCGACCCGGGTCTGCTTGAAAATGGCCGGCCCACGACTGGTCAGGCGCACCGCCAGCGCCAGGGTCAGGAACAACGGCGCGCACAGCAGGAGAACCCCCGCGGCCACACTGCGGTCGAACAGGCCCTTCATGGCCCGCCGCGCG
>NZ_CDWWXA010000064.1:18964-26544 GCF_977971845.1 Frankia sp. CeCAU1
CGCCGCCGCGGAGTCCCCCGCCCCGACCACCAGCACCCGGTGCAGGCAGCGGCCCGCCCGGCGCATCCGGTGCAGGTAGCCGCGCGCGGTGGCGCGGCCGGCCACGGTCAGCAGCAGCGCCGCCGGGAAGGCGATCAGCACGTAGGCACGCGCGAGCTCGGCCTTGGTCGCATAGGACAGGACGGCCACCACCGCGGTGAGCTGCGCGGCGGCGTTGAGGACCCGGCGGAACTCCTCCGAGCCACTGCCGAGGAACCGGCTCTCGTACGCCCGGCTCAGGTACATCGACAACACCCACGCGACGGGCAGCAGGATCGACATGGCGACATACGGCGTCGCGGAGACCGGCTTCAGGTCGAACTCAACCAGTCCGCCGAAGCGGACCAGGTAGGCCACTCCCGCCGCGACCACGCAGGCGGCCGCGTCGGAACCCACGAGCAGCCAGCCGTACGGCCGTTCCCAGCGAACCTTCGCCCGGTAGTCGACGACACCGTCGGATGTTCCGTCCGCGCCGGGGCCCGCGCCCACCTCGTACCCGTCGTACCCGTCGTACCGGGCGGGCTCATCGGCCCCGTCCAGCGGTTTCGGAATGGCATCCGTGCCCGGCCCCGCGGCCAACCCCACCTGTGCATGGCTGAAGACAGTGTCCGTCACCTGGCAGACCCCCCACGGCCGCAACATCTTCGGACCGACGACGGGGGGAGCGCTGCTTGGCGCCGAGCACGCATGTCACCTGCGTATCGACGTGCCCAGGCCTGGTGCCGAGCCCCCGAACCCGCCGCACCACCGGCCATCCGGACCCCCCATCCGACCGGCACCGCACATACGCGAGTAACTCTAACGTGCCGAGACAGGAGGATCCACGACGTCAACCCCGATGACTCATACGCGTAACAAAAATCGCGACTAGGCGGTCAAGGGACACGACAGTCAGGAGACACGACAGTCAGGAGACACCGGACAGGTACGCCCGTAGCAGCCGCTCGGCCTCGTCGATCGCGGCGAGCTCGACGTACTCGTCCCGGGTATGGGCCAGGTTGGGATCGCCCGGCCCGTAGTTGAGCGCCGGGATCCCGAGCTCGGCGAAGCGCGCCACGTCCGTCCAGCCGTACTTCGCCACCGGCACACGACCGGTGGCGGCGACGAACGCCGCCGCGTGCGGGGCGGCGAGCCCGGGCAGCGCCCCGCCGACGAGATCGGTGACCTCGACGTCGTAGCCACCCAGCACCTCGCGAACATGCGCCACCGCCTCGTCGGGGCCCCGGTCCGGGGCGAACCGGAAGTTCACCGTGACCTGGCACCGGTCGGGGATCACGTTGCCCGCCACCCCACCGTCGATCCGCACCGCGCAGAGCCCCTCACGGTAAGTGCAGCCGTCCAGCGTCACCGTCCGCGCCCGGTAGCCGGCGAGGCGGCGGAGCAGATCGCCGGCCTTGTGGATGGCGTTGTCCCCGAGCCACGGCCGGGCCGAGTGCGCCCGGGTGCCGGGAAGCGTCACGACCACCCGCAGGGTGCCCTGGCAACCCGCCTCGATCTCGCCGGAGGTCGGTTCCATCAGGATGGCCAGATCCGCCTCCAGCCAGTCCCGGTGCCGGGCGGCGAGCCGACGCAGCCCGTTGCGGGCCGCCTCGACCTCCTCGTGGTCATAGCAGACCCAGGTGACGTCGTGGCTCATCGCGCCGGGCGTGGCGACCGGGAGCGTGGCCGCGAGCCGCAGCGCGACCGCGACCCCTGCCTTCATGTCCGACGTCCCGCAGCCGTAGAGCCGCCCGCCCACCACACGCGAGGGCAGGTTGCCCGCCAGCGGAACGGTGTCCAGATGGCCGGCAAGCAGGATCCGGCCGGGCAGCCCCAGCTCGGTCCTGGCCACCACGGCGTCACCGTCCCGGTCAACCCGCAGCCCGTCCACCGCGGTGAGCGCCTTCTCCACCGCGCCCGCGAGGGCGGCCTCGTCCCCACTCACCGAGGGCACGTCAACCAGCGCCCGGGTCAGCTCGCCGACGGGCGCCGTGAGGTCGAGGCTCATGCCGTCACACCCTACGGTCACCGGGCCAGCGGATCGTTAACCGGCGATAAGATCATTAATCGGCGACAGGACGCCAGCCGGCAACAAGATCGCTAGCCGGCGACGCCGTGCTCCCGCAGGATGTCGTTCAACGCCAGCTTGTCGTGGATCTCGCCCTCGGCGAGCGTCCGCAGCACCAGGATGCAGGGCATCGCGAACTCTCCGCCCGGGAACGACTTCACCCGGTTGGAACCGACCGCGACCGCCCGCTCCGGGATCTCCCCGCTCGGGTACTCCGCGCCGGTCGTGGCGTCGAAGACATGGGTGGAGGCGGTCAGGATCGCCCCGGCGCCGAGCTTGGCCCCGCGGCGCACCCGCGCGCCGTCCACCACCATGCAGCGACTGCCGACGAAGGCGTCGTCCTCGACGACGACGGGGACCGCGTTCGGCGGCTCCAGGACCCCGCCGAGCCCGACCCCACCGGACAGGTGCACGTTGCGGCCGACCTGGGCGCAGGATCCGACCGTGGCCCAGGTGTCGACGAGGGTGCCGGCGCCGACGTAGCCGCCGATGTTGGTGTAGCTCGGCATGAGGACGGCCCCGGGCTCGACGTGCGCGCCCCAGCGCACGATCGCGCCCGGTACCACCCGCACACCGTCGAACCGGGTCTTGAGCGGCACCCGGTCATGGAAGCGGAAGTCGCCCGCGGACGACTCGACCATGGCGAGAACCTTGAAGGACAGCAGGATCGCCCGCTTGGCCCGCTCGTCAACGGTGACCGAGCCGTCCACGGTGACCGTGGCGACCCGGGCCACGCCCGCATCGATGGCGTCGACGGCGGCCACCACGATCTTGCGGGCGTCGGCGTCGGCGGGGATCAGCTCCGCCCGCCGTTCCCACAGTTCGTCGACGGCGGGATCGATCGGAGAGTCGAGGGATGTGTTCGAGGCGCTCACAAGCCCGACCCTACGAGGTGGCCCCGGCCCCACGAGATGGCGGGGCCACGGATCCGGGCCGGGTGCTAACGGATGTCCGGCTCGGCACCCCCATAGCTGCCCTGAGTGACCGGCTGACCGTAGTCGGGCCGAGCGCCATGGCCGGGCCGAGCGCCATGGCCGGGCTGCCCCGTGGCGGCGACCGGCAACAGCATCGTCATCCGCTCGGGAACGGTCGCCACCTGCGAGTCCGCGGCGGTCAGGGCGATCCGGACATGATACCGGCCAGCCTCCCCGTAAAACGTCCCGGGCGCGACGAGTATCCCGACCTCGGCCAGCGCGTCCACCGTGGCCCAGGCCTCCTCACCCCGGGTTGCCCACAGGTAGAGGCCGGCCTCGCTGTGATCAATGGTGAAACCCGCGACCGCAAGCGCCGCCGCGAGGACGGCCCGCCGGTTGGCGTAGCGCGCCCGCTGATCCGCCACATGCATGTCGTCGGCGTACGCAGCCGCCATGGCGGCCTGCACGGGCGTCGGCATCATGAAGCCGGCGTGCTTGCGGACCGCGAGGAGACCCTCGACCAGGGCCGGGTCACCGGTGACGAACCCGGCCCGGTAGCCCGCGAGGTTGGACCGCTTCGACAGCGAATGCACCGCCAGCAGTCCCTCGTGGGAGCCGCCGCACACGTCGGGGTGCAGCACCGAGACGGGCCGGCTCTCCCAGCCCAGCTCGATGTAGCACTCGTCGCTGGCGACGATCACACCGCGCTCCCGCGCCCAGGTGACCACGGCGCGCATCTCGTCGACCGTGAGCACCCGCCCGGTCGGGTTCCCCGGCGAGTTCAACCAGATCAGGGTCACCCCGTCGGCCGGGCCCGCCACCGGTTCGCAGCGGGCGAGCAGCGCGCCGACCTCGTAGGTCGGATAGGCCGGGGTCGGCACCCACACCCGGTCACCGGGTTCGAGCCCGAGCTGACCGGGGAGCTGGGCCACCAGTTCCTTCGTCCCGAGCACGGGCAGCACCGCGCCCGGGTCGACGAGCACGCCGAGCCGGCGGGCCAGCCAGCCTGCCGCCGCCTCGCGCAGCTCCGGGGTACCCGCGGTCAGCGGGTACCCCGGAGCGTCAGCGGAGCCGGCCAGCGCCTGCTGCACGACGGCCGGCGTGGCGTCGACCGGAGTACCCACCGAGAGGTCGACCAACCCATAGGGATGCAGCCGGGCCTTCTCCTTGAAGGAGACCAGCTGGTCCCACGGGAAGTCGGGCAGTCGCACCCGGGACCGGGCCGGTGACCGCGGGACTCCGGAGATATTGCCGGGTCTCCCCGGGCCGCTCAGGACTCGCCCTGAGGAGCCAGCGCGGCGACCGTCGGCGGGTCGAAGTCCAGGGCGCCGACCTTCGATGCGCCGCCAGGCGACCCGAGCTCCTCGAAGAAGTTCGCGTTGGTGTCGGTGTACCCCTTCCACTGATCGGGAACGTCGTCCTCGTAGTAGATGGCCTCCACCGGGCAGACCGGCTCACAGGCACCACAGTCGACACACTCGTCAGGCTGGATGTAGAGCATCCGTCCGCCTTCGTAGATGCAGTCGACCGGGCACTCCTCGATGCAGGCCCTGTCCTTGACATCGACGCAGGGCTCTGCGATGACGTAGGTCACCGGTTTTTCCTCCTCGGGCTCACGGGCGACTGAGTCCTTAGTATCGACCTGGACAGTTCCGTGTCGACAACAAGGGCGTGCGCTGGTGGTGTATGTCGTCCGCATCACTCCGGCCGATGTTGGCGCGCGAGTTATGCTCCGCCACCGCATCCCCGGACCGGTATCCCTCAGTGATGTTCTCGGAACGTTGCGGTCATGGTCATCGGGCGTGCTCACGGTTGTCACTGCCGAGGGCACACCCGTCCAGGTTACCGAGGATGCCGTCGTAGCGGCACGCGTCATCCCACCCCGCCCACCGACACGACGTACGCGGAATGTCCCGGGTGCGACGGCTCTCATGGAGATTGTCCCGAATACGACTACCCTGAATACGACTACCCCGAAGGCGACTACCCCGAAGGCGACTATCGCGGGGGCGACTGTCCTGGGGACGACCGTCCCGGACACACCCGATCCGGACACGACCGATCCGAAGGTGCCCGGCCTGAAGGCTGCTGCCCCGCCAGGGGCGGCTGCCCCGGAGGCGGCCGCCCCTGGCGTGAACGCTCCGAGCGAGCTCTTGTGAGCACCCGCAGCCGCGGCAGGTTCGCCGAGGTCGTGCGCCGCGAGCCGATCGACCTGGCGGTCGCCTGCCATCTGCTCGCCGCCGAGGTCGACCCGGCAGCCGACACCCCCGACGCCACCGCCACCCTGAACACCCTCGACGCATTCGCCGCGCAGGCCCGTCCACTGCTCGCCGCGCGGACGACCTCGAGCCGACGGCCCCGGTTCCCCCGGGCCGAGCACGGTACGCCGGTGGCACGCCAGACCGGCGCACCGGGGCAGGCACAGCCGGGACAGGCACAGCCGGAATCCGGATCCGAGGCGGCAGGGCGCCTGGAGGGGTTCGGCCCGGGAGCGGGGGATTTCGATCCGAGGATCGCCGCCGAGACGCTACACGAGTCCCTGGGGCTCGCCGCCGGCTTCGCCGGGGCCGAGGACGACTACACCGACCTGCGCTCCTCGCTGCTCCCCGATGTGCTGCGCCGGCGGCGCGGCCTGCCGATCCTGCTCTCCGTCGTCTGGCTGGAGGTGGCCGCCCGGCTCGGGGTCCCCGCCTATCCTGTCGGGCTTCCGGGGCACGTCGTGGTCGCGGTGGGTTCCCCCCAGGACCACGTGCTCGTCGATCCGTTCGCCGCCGGCCGACTACTGACGGTGCACGACGCTGCGGAGAAGGTACGCGCGGCCGGGTTCGCCTTCACCCGTGCCCACCTCGCCCCGATGAGCGCGCAGGACGTGCTCACCCGGATCCTCGGCAACATCCGGGTCCTCGGGGCACGCTCGGACGCGCCGCACATGCGGCTGTGGGCCGTCGAGCTGTCCCTGCTGCTCCCCCACCACCCGGCGAGCCTGCGCCGGGAGCGCGGCGAGCTCCGCGTCCGGTTGGGCGACTTTCTCGGCGGAGCCACCGATCTGACCGCGTTCGCCGACACGGTGGCCGCGGTCGAGCCGGCCTCCGCGGCGGCCGCCCGCCAGGCCGCCGCCGCGGCCCGCGCCCGGCTCAACTAGCCCCGGAGACCGTCCGCCCGCCCGGGAACCGTCCGCTAGCTTCGGGAAGCGTCCGCTAGCTTCGGGAAGCGTCCGCTAGCTTCGGGAAGCGTCCGTTTCCCGCTGCGCCTCCGTTCCTCCCGTATCCGCACCGACCGGGTCGAGGTAGCGCCCGTCGTAGAAGACGAGCGGTCCGACATCGTCCCGCGGCTGGGCGAACGAGACGACCTCACCGAGGACGAGGGTGTGATCCCCCCCGGGATGGGTCGTGACCGTCCGGCACTCGAAGACCGACAGCGCGCCGTCGAACAGGACCACTCCGGTCTCCGGCCCGATCGAGTGCTCCCATCCCGCGAACATGTCACCGGGCTGGTCATACGCGCGTTTCGCAAAGCAGCGCGACGTCTCGGCCATGTCCTCGGCGAGCACCGAGACTCCCCACACCCCCGAGGCCATGAGCGGACCGTGGAAGCGGGCGTCCCGGCGGATGCTGGCGAGCACCAGCAGCGGGTCGAGGGAGACCGAGACGAACGAGTTCGCCGTCATGCCGAGATGGCGACCGTCGGCGACGGTCGTGAGGACCGTCACTCCGGTAGCGAACCTGCCGACCGCCCTGCGGAAGTCCGCCGTCCGCAGCGTCGACCGGTCGGCCTGGAGGGCCGGGGAGGTCTGGGAGACCGGGGAGACCGGGGAGACCGGGGAGACCGGGGAGACGGGCGCGCCGGCCCGGTTCTCTCCACGGTGCGCAGGGCTACCCACCCGGCCACGCTACCCGCTCCGCTCACCACGTGGGCGACAGTCCCCAAGGGCCGGTGACATCTCCCACATCACAAGAGCCGGTGACATCTCCCAGGGCGAGACAGACGACCCGGCAACCGGACCGGTGCTCAGCAACCGGGAGGAAGCGCCGTGAGCCCCCGCCGTGCCCCGGCGAGGACGGCGATCGCGATCGGGCTCAGTGCCCCGAGCAACAGGAACGCGTAGCCGGATCCGCTCGCCCGCAACAGCAGGTCCCCCTCGGGGCGGGAGCTGGCGAACAGCAGCACGGCGACGGCCCAGCCGATGAGCACGGTCGTGGGTCCCAGCCGGGTGCCCGTCAGCCACCGCACCAGCAGCGCGGCACCCCCGTTGCCCACCAACGCGACCAGTACGCCGAGCGACAGCAGCATCCCCCCCGGCCGCGGACCGGCGGGAACGAGGAAAACGCCGTAGAGACCCAGCCCGACCCCCAGAAACACCCCCAATGTGTAGGAAGCGGCCAGAAAGGCCCTGCCGGGTTGCGGGTCCGGGGACGGTTGTCCCGACGGCCGTGCCGGCTGTCGGGACAACCGGGTTGCGGGCGGCGTCCGGCGGGGACCGGCGCTGGGACGGGGCATTCTCCGACAGTAGGACATCGTCCGCCAGGCCCACCCGGTCAGGCCGACCAACCCCGAGGCCCCAGCCACGGGGGTCCCGGGGC
>NZ_CDWWXA010000065.1:0-25836 GCF_977971845.1 Frankia sp. CeCAU1
CACGTGCCCTCCCCCGACGCCCCCACCGAGACCGGGCTCCCGGTCGGCGGCTCCGGTGGCCTCGTATCCGCCGAAGACGTATCCGCCGAGGACGCCCGCTGGGTCCGACCAGCACTGGTCACCCTGCTGGTGGGCACGGGTGTGCTCTACCTGTGGGGCCTCGGCGCGTCGGGGTGGGCGAACGCGTTCTACTCGGCCGCGGTCCAGGCCGGCTCGGTGAGCTGGGAGGCGTTCTTCTACGGTTCCTCGGACGCCGCCAACTCAATCACGGTCGACAAGCCGCCGGCCTCCCTGTGGGTCATGGCGCTGTCTGCCCGGATCTTCGGCCTGAGCGCCTGGAGCATCCTCGTGCCCCAGGCACTGATGGGTGTCGCCACCGTCGGCCTGCTTTACCAGACCGTGCGGCGGCAGTTCTCCGCCGGTGCGGGCCTGCTTGCCGGCGCGGTGCTGGCCCTGACCCCGGTCGCGGCTCTGATGTTCCGGTTCAACAACCCGGACGCCCTGCTCGTGCTGCTCCTGGTCGCCGCGGCCTACGCGACGTTGCGGGCGATCGAGCAGGCGAGCACCCGCTGGCTGGTGTTCGCCGGGGTCCTGGTCAGCTTCGCCTTCCTGACGAAGCTGCTGCAGGCGCTGCTCGTCGTCCCCGTCTTCGCACTGGTGTACCTGGTGACCGCGCCGACCTCGTTCTGGCGGCGCGTCCGGCAGACCCTGGCCGCGGGGCTCGGACTGCTGATCCCCGCCGGCCTCTTCATCGCGATCGTGGAGCTCGTCCCGGCGTCCTCCCGCCCCTACATCGGGGGTTCACAGCACAACAGCCTGCTGGAGCTCACCCTCGGCTACAACGGACTCGGCCGACTTACCGGCAACGAGACCGGCAGCGTTGGCGGTGGCCGGGGCGGCCGGATGGGCGGCCTGCCGGAATCCGTCGGGAACGGCGCGGCAGGCGCCGCTCCCGGCGGCGGCACGGTCCTCTTCGGCCCCGGGGGTCCGGGCGGCCGCGGGGGCGGCATGTGGGGCCAGGCCGGTTGGACCCGCATGTTCGGCTCGGAAGTCGGTGGTCAGATCTCCTGGCTGCTCCCGACGGCACTGATCCTGCTCGTCGCCGGCCTGTGGATCACCCGGCGCGCCCCGCGGACGAACCGCGCCCGCGCCGCCTTCCTCCTCTGGGGCGGCTGGCTGCTCGTCACCGGCATCGTCTTCAGCCAGATGAAGGGCATCTTTCACGCCTACTACACGGTGGCGCTCGCCCCGGCGGTCGGTGCCCTGGTGGGGATGGGCTGCGCGCTGCTCTGGCGTCATCGCCGGCATCCCGCCGCCGCCGTGGTCTCGGCTGCCACGATGGCCGCCACCGCCGCCTGGTGCTACACCCTGTTGAACCGCACCCCCCAGTGGCATCCGTGGATCCGGTACGCCGTGCTCGTCGCCGGGATCATCGCGGCGCTCGGGTTCCTCGCGGCCATCCGACTGCCGCGGCGGGCCGCGCTCGGCGTCGCCGCCGTGGCGCTGGTCGCCGGGCTCCTCGGACCCGGCTCGTATGCCATCGCCACCGCGGCGACCCCGCACACCGGCTCGATCCCGGCGGCGGGTCCCGCCGGCGCCGGCTTCGGTGGGCCGGGTGGCGGCCGCTTCTTCCGCATGGGCCAGGGCGGCCTGCAGGCCGGCCGTCAGCGGGGCTTCCCGCCGCGGGGGATGGGCCGCGGGGCACAGGGCGGCCCACAGGGCGGTGGAATCTTCCCCGGCGGGGCCTTCCCCGGCGGTGGGCAGCAGATGCCCGGCGGCCAGGCCGGTGGTGGTGCCGGGACCGGAACCAGCGCGCTGGGGAACGGGATCCTCGGCGGGCGGGAGAGCCGGGGCGGTGGCCCAGGCGGTCTACTCAGCGCCGTCACTCCCAGCGACGCGATCGTGAAGCTGCTCAGGCAGAACGCGGACTCCTACACCTGGGTCGCCGCCGCGGTCGGTTCGAACAGCGCGGCCGGATACCAGCTCGCGACCCAGGACCCGGTCATGCCGGTCGGCGGGTTCAACGGGAGCGACCCCTCGCCCACCCTGGCGCAGTTCAAGCAGTACGCCGCCGAAGGAAAGATCCACTACTTCATCGGCGGCGGCGGCAGCTTCGGTCAGGCCAACGGCGGTAGCTCGTCCTCACGGGAGATCTCCAGCTGGGTGACGGAGAACTTCGCCTCGAAGACGGTCGACGGCGTGACCCTCTACGACCTGACCGCACCGAAGACCGGCGCCACCACCGGCTCCACGACGGGCACCGGCGTCACTGCCTGACGCCGCGGTGGCCTGACGCGGACGGGCGTCCAGCCCGTGGGCCACGGGTGAACGCGACGCCCACCAGGATGCTGCGATCGCCGTCGCGATCCTCCTGGTGGGCGTCACCGCGTTGGCGCGATGCCTCGCCGACGCGATGCCTCACAGTTATGGTTCCAATCCGCTCCGCACCACAACCACAACCACCGAGGCGGTCCTCAGCCCGGCCTGCGCTCACAGCAGGCGCACAGCATCGGCACACGAGCGGCACAGCTCCCGAACCGAGGGTGGAGAGCATGACGATGACACGGATGCCTTCCTCGACGACCGTGATCTCCGGGACGACCGTGATCTCCGGGACGACCGAGGCCTCCGGGACGACCGGAATGACCGGGACCTTCGAGACGACCGGGAGCACCGGGGAGAGCATTCCCGTTCAACATCATCATCCCGGGTGGCTCGGGCCGGACGGCGGCCGGCCGCGCCCGGTGCTGGACGTCGTCATCCCCGTGTACAACGAGGAGAACGACCTCGCCCCCTGCGTCCGACGGCTGTATGCCCACCTGACCGGGATGTTCCCGTACCCCTTTCAGATCACGATCGCCGACAACGCCAGCACCGACGGCACCCTGGCCATCGCCCAGGCGTTGGAGAAGGAACTCCCCGAGGTCGCCGCGATCCACCTCGAGGCCAAGGGCCGCGGCCGGGCACTGCGGGCGGCCTGGGGCCTCTCGCCCGCACCGGTGCTCGCCTACATGGACGTCGACCTGTCGACCGACCTCGCCGCGCTGCTGCCCCTGGTGGCTCCGCTCATCAGCGGCCACTCGGATCTCGCGATCGGCACCCGGCTCTCCCCCGCCTCCCGGGTCGTGCGGGGACCGCGCCGGGAGGTGATCTCCCGCTGCTACAACCTGATCCTCCGCAGAACCCTGGCGGCCCGGTTCTCCGACGCGCAGTGCGGCTTCAAGGCGATCCGCGCCGACGCCGCGGCGGGCCTGCTACCCCTGGTGGAGGACAGCGGCTGGTTCTTCGACACCGAACTGCTCGTCCTGGCCGAACGGGCCGGGATGCGCATCCACGAGGTCCCGGTCGACTGGATCGATGATCCGGACAGCCGCGTCGACGTCCTCGCCACGGCCATCGCCGACCTGAAGGGTGTGGTCCGCCTCTTGCGGGCGTTCGGCAGCGGAAAGCTGCCGCTCGCCAAGCTGCACCAGGAGTTCGGCCGAGGTCCGCTCACCGCCGGCCACGCCGAGGAGGGCAAGGTCGTCGAGGTCCCGGGGGTACCGAAGGGACTCGCCGGTCAGCTCCTGCGATTCGCCGCGATCGGGGTCGCCAGCACGCTGTCCTATCTGGTGCTCTTCGTCCTGCTGCGGACAGTCACCGGGGCGCAGATCGCGAACCTGCTGTCGCTGCTTCTCACGGCGGTCGCGAACACCGCGGCGAACCGGCGGCTGACCTTCGGTCTCACCGGTCCGCGGCGCGCCGGTCGCCACCATCTGCAGGGCCTGGTGGTGTTCGCCGTCGGCCTCGGCCTGACCAGCGGTTCGCTCGCGCTCCTGCACGCGGCGAGCACGAACCCCGGCCGCGGCCTCGAACTCTCCGTGCTGGTGCTGGCGAACCTGGCCTCCACGGTCATCCGGTTCCTTCTGCTACGCGCCTGGGTCTTCCGCCCGGACCGGGAGGCGAGGAACGTGGCCGGGATGCCCCCGGCCACGACACCCCCGCGGAGGCGGGCCCCGACCGGCGAGATCAGGGACGCAGAGTAAGCAGCAGGTCGCCGACCTCGACCGAGTCGCCGCTGGAGCGGACGAGCTCCACGACGGTCCCGCCCACCGGGCTGGTCACCGCGGCCTCCATCTTCATCGCCTCCACCACCGCCAGCCGCTGGCCCTTCGTCACCGTGTCGCCCACCGCGACGCTGAACGTGACGATGCCCGGCAGCCCGGCGCCCACCTGGTTCGGATCGGCGGCGTCTGCCCGACGGGCCGCCGTGGTGGTGGCCGTGATGGACGCGTCCCGGACCCGCACCGGCCGGGGCTGGCCGTTGACCCGCAGGTACAGGGTGCGCATCGCGGAGTCGTCCGGTTCGGAGAGCGTCTCCAGCTCCACGATGATCTCTACTCCGGGCTCCAGGGTGACGGTGAGCGGAACGCCAGGCCGCAGCCCGTACAAAAAGCCGTCGGTGGGGACCACGGAGGAGTCCCCGTAGGCGTCCACCGCCCGCAGATAGTCCTTCCACGGGCCGGGGAAGAGCAGCCTGGACAGGGCCACCCGCCGGGCCCCCGGGAAGGAGAGCTCGTCGGCGTCCGCCGCGTCGAGGTCGACGGACGGCGGCGACGGACGGCGCCCGGCCAGCGCCCGTTCCCGGAACGGTTCGGCGAAGCCTGCCGGCGGCGTGCCGAGTTCGCCCGCGAGGTAGCCGAGCACGCTGGCCGGCAGGTCGAACTCCTCGGGATGCGCACGCAACCGGTCCACGTCGACGGATCCGCCGGCGATGAACAGAGCCAGGTCACCGACGACCTTGCTGGTCGGCGTCACCTTGATGGGCTTGCCGAGCAGCTCGTTGGCGATCGCGTAGCACTCGGTGACCTCGGCCCACCGGTCCCCCAGTCCCAGCGCGATCGCCTGCTGACGCAGGTTCGTCAGCTGGCCGCCGGGAATCTCGTGCCGGTACACGGCCCCGGTCGGGGCCCGCAGCCCCGCCTCGAACGGGGCGTAGAGGTCACGCACGGCCTCCCAGTACGGCTCCATCGCGGACAGCGCGGACAGCGCGATGCCGGTCGCCCGGGGAGTGTGGTCGGTCGCCGCCACCAGCGCGGACATGTTGACCTGGCTGGTGCCGCCGGACATCGGCGCGGCGGCGGCGTCCACCGCGTCCACCCCGGCCGCGGACGCCGCGAGCAGGGTGGCGAGCTGGCCGCCCGCGGTGTCGTGGGTGTGCAGGTGGACGGGCCGGTCGAAACGCTCCCGCAGGGCCGTCACCAGCGTGGCCGCCGCCGCCGGGCGCAGCAGTCCCGCCATGTCCTTCACGGCGAGCACATGCACACCCGCCTCGACGAGCTCTTCGGCGAGGCGCAGGTAGTAGTCGAGGGTGTAGATCCGCTCCGCCGGGTCGGAGAGGTCACCGGTGTAGCAGAGCGTCCCTTCGGCGATCGCCCCGGTACCGAGCACCGCCTCGATCGCCGGGCGCATCTGCTCGATGTCGTTCAGCGCATCGAAGATCCGGAAGATGTCGACGCCGGTCGCTGCGGCCTCGGCGACGAACGCCCGGACGACGTCGTCCGGGTAGGGGGTGTACCCGACCGCGTTGCGCCCCCGCAGCAGCATCTGCAGGCAGATGTTCGGCGCGGCCTGGCGCAGCGCGGCGAGCCGCTCCCACGGATCCTCCGCGAGAAAGCGCAGCGCGACATCGTAGGTCGCCCCGCCCCAGGCCTCCAGGCTCAGCAGGTTCGGCGTCAGCGCGGCGTACGACGGGGCGGCCGCCAGGATGTCGAAGCTGCGCAGCCTCGTGGCCAGCAGCGACTGGTGGGCGTCACGCAGGGTGGTGTCGGTGACGGCCAGCGCCTCCTGGGCGCGCAGCCACGCCGCCCAGCCCGCCGGCCCGAGCTCCGTCAGCAGCTGCCGGGATCCCGCCGCCGGCGGCTGCGTGCCGCCGGACGCCGTGCCGCCGGACGCCGTGCCGCCGGACGCCGTGCCGCCGGACGCCGCCACCTGCGCGGGCGCGGGCGGCAGCAACTCCCGGGGGTCGGTCAGGGCGACCGCCGGGCGCGGGAATCCGTTCACCGTGCTCTCGGCGAGGCGAGCCAGCAGCCGGCTGGTCGGGTCCGCCCCCTTGCCGGGAGCGAGCAGCTCCGGCCGTTCATCGATGAACGACGTGCTCACCCCGCCGGCGAGGAAGCCGGGGTCAGCGAGGAGCCGCACCAGGAAGTCGATGTTCGTGCGCACCCCGCGGACCCGGAACTCGTTCAGCGCCCGCCGGGCGCGCCGCGCAGCCTTCTCCAGCGTGTTACCCCGGGTCGTCAGCTTCACCAGCAACGAGTCGAAGTACGGGCTGACTTCGGCCCCCGGGTACGTGGCGCCGTCGAGGCGCACCCCCGGACCGCCGGGTGACTGGTAGAAGCTGATCGTCCCGGTGTCGGGCCGGAAGCCATCCGAGGGATCCTCGGTGGTGACCCGGCACTGGATGGCGGTGCTGCGCAGGACGATCTGCTCCTGGATGAGGTTGAGGCCGGCCAGGCTCTCCCCATCGGCGATCCGCAGCTGCGCCGCAACCAGATCAACCCCGGTGACCTCCTCGGTGACCGTGTGCTCGACCTGGATCCGGGGATTCATCTCCATGAACGTGTACCGGTCGTCGGCGCCGAGAAGAAACTCGACCGTGCCCGCATTGACATAGCCGACATGCCGGGCGAACCGCACCGCGTCGGCGCAGATGCTCGCCCGGACCGCCTCGTCGAGCTGCGGCGCCGGGGCGATCTCCACGACTTTCTGGTGCCGGCGCTGCACCGAGCAGTCCCGCTCGTACAGATGGATGATGTTGCCGTAGGCGTCGGCCAGGATCTGGACCTCGATGTGGCGCGGCCGGTCCACCGCCTGCTCCAGGAAGATCGTGCCGTCCCCGAAGGCGGCGGCGGCCTCCCGGGACGCGCTCGCCACCGCGTCGGCGAGGTCGGCGGGGCGTTCCACCCGCCGCAGGCCGCGCCCCCCACCACCGGCGGAGGCCTTGACGAACAGCGGGAAGCCGATCTCCTCGGCGGCGGCGAGCGCCCCGGCGCCCTCCGGCAGCGGCACCGAGGCGCGCAGCACCGGCAGCCCGGCGGCCAGCGCGGCGTCCCGGGCGGCGACCTTGTCTCCGGTCAGCCGCAGGACCGCCGGGGGCGGTCCGACGAAGGTGACGCCGGCGGTGGCGCACGCATCGGCGAGCACCGCCGACTCCGACAGGAAGCCGTAGCCGGGGTGCAGCGCGTCGGCCTCCGCCTGCTTGGCCACGGTGAGCAGGGCATCGATGTCCAGGTATCCGCGCACCGGGTGCCCGGGGCCACCGATCTCGTAGGCCTCGGACGCCTTTGTCCGGTGCAGCGCGGAAACGTCTTCGGGCGTGTAGACCGCCACCGTGCGCAGGCCCAGTTCCTGAGCGGCTCGGAAAACACGGACGGCGATCTCGCTACGATTTGCAACCAGTACCTTACGCACACGCGCCTCCTCGGACGGGTGCGCATCATTGTGGGGTGTGCAGGCCCTTACGTGCCAAAGTAACGTCTCAAGGGCCACCTTCGACAGATGGGCATAACGTCGGGACCCATGACGGCCCGTATCGTAGTGTTCGGCGCGACCGGTTACACCGGCCGGCTGGTGACCGCGGAACTCGTGGCTGCCGGGCACCGACCTGTCCTCGCCGGCCGCACGGAGACCAGGGTCCGTGCCCTCGCTGCCGCCTACGACGGCCTGGAGACCGCCGTGGCTGACGCGGCCGACGTGGCCGACGTGGCTGGCGCGGCCGACCGGACGGAGGCTCGGGACGCGGCCGACGGCGCGTCGCTGGCCCGCCTGCTCGGGCTCGGCACCGGGGACGTGCTCGTCTCCACGGTGGGCCCGTTCCGCCGGTTCGGGCGACCGGTCGTGGCGGCGGCGGCCGCGGTCGGCGCGCACTACCTGGACTGTTCCGGGGAGGGCGCGTTCCTGCGGCACGTCTTCACCGAGGTCGGCCCGCGAGCGGCGGCGTCCGGGGCGGCGTTGATCCCCGGCGCCGGCTTCGACTTCGTCCCCGGCAACCTCGCCGGAGCACTGGCCCTGCAGGCGGCCGGCGGCGAAGCCCGCCGCCTCGACGTCGGCTACCTCGTCATGGGCGCTCTCGGGATGAGCAGCGGAACGCGGGCAACCCTGCTGGCCGCGCTGACCGAGCCCGTCATCGTGCTGCGCGGCGGCGTCCTCGTCGAGCGCCCGCTCGCCCGCGAGGTGCGGTCCTTCCGATCGTCCGGCAAGGTCACCGGCGGGTCGGGCTGCCGGCGGGGACACCCGGCGGTGCTGTGGTCGGGAGGGGAGCCGTTCACCCTGCCCCGGCTCGCACCGGCGCTGACCGACGTCGCGACGTACATCGGCGGCGTCGACCGCGGCATCCGCGTGGGGCAGGCACTGTCGTTCCCCCTGTCCGGGCTGCGTCGTTTCCCACCGAGCCGGGCGCTGCTGGCCGCCGCCGCCCGGTCCGCCCTGCGGACGACCGGCCGCGGACCGGACCGGGCGGCGCGTGCCCGCGCCGGGGCGCAGGTGTTCGCGCTCGCCCGGGACGCCACCGGCCGGGAACTCGCCACCGTGCGGCTGGAAGGTCGCGACCCCTACGCCTTCACCGCTCGGATCATGGCATGGATGGCGGGACATCTCGCCGCGGGCACCGTCGCCCGCGCCGGCGCGCTTGGCCCGGTCGACGCCTTCGGCGTCGAGGACCTGGAGCGGGCCGCCGCCGCGGCCGGACTGCGCCGGGTGGGCTGATACCCGGTCAGCACCGCCGGCAGGTCAGTACCGCCAACGGGTCGCCGCGACGACGGCGGCCGGGTCGGCCTCGGCGAACCGGTCGATCTCCGCGCGCCGGACGGCGGCGACCGTGTCGTGCAGCTCCCGTCCCAGGGCGCGGTGCAACACCTCGTCGACCTCGAAGGCGGCGACCGCCTCGCTCAGGCTGGTGGGCAGGCGCCGGATGCCGCGGCGGGCCCGTTCGGCGGGGTCGAGCGAGGCCGGGTCAACGTCCACCGGCTCCGGCAACGTGGCCGCCGCCGCTAGCCCCGCCTGCCCGGCGGCCAGCAGACCGGCCACCAGAAGGTAAGGATTCGCGGCGAGGTCGAAGGATTTCACCTCCAGGTTCGCCGCCTGGCCGACCGCGGCCGGCGGCCCGGGGATCATACGCAACGCGGCCTCCCGGTTCTCCCGACCCCAGCAGGCGTGGACACCCGCCCACGTCGATGGCACCAGTCGCAGGTAGGAGGCAACGCTCGGGGCGCCGAGAGCCATCAGCGCCGGCAGCCGGCCGAGGATCCCGGCGGCGAACGCCTCCCCGGCAGCGGTCAGTCCGAGCGGCCCGTTGCCACCCGCCATGAGGTTGATCCGGCCCGGGCGGGCGGAGCCCCCACCGGTCCGGGCCAGACCACCCGGGTACGGGCCACCGGAGTTCGCCCCACCCGGGCCTCCGCCCGAGGCCGTGGGCCGGGGCGGGGCCGGCGGCCGGTCGGGAGCGTCGCTCCACAGGCTCAGATGCACGTGGCCGCCGTTGCCCACGTTGTCGACGAGAACCTTGGGGGCGAACGAGACGCGCAGGCCATGGCGCCTGCTGACGCCGCGCACCGTCTCCTTGACCAGCACGCACGTGTCGGCGGCGCCGAGGGGATCCTGCGCGGCGACGGACACCTCGAACTGACCGACCGCGTACTCGGGATGGATCTGCTCGACGACCAGCCCCTCCTCGGTGAGCGCGGTGACCACGTCCCGCAGGTAGTCACCGAGTTCGGCCACCCTGATCATCCCGTACGCCGGCCCGGAAGCGGCCGGGGCGAACTCGTCGGAACCGGCCGGGGAGACGGCCCATTCGACCTCGAACGCCATCATCGCCGTCAGGCCGTGCTCGGCGAGCAGGGCCGTCTGGAGGCGGACGAGTTCCCGGCCGTCCTGCGGGTGTGGTCGGCCGTCCTGGTCGCGACGGTCGGCGGGGGCCCAGGCCCAGCCGGGCTGGGCGGCGAGGGGTGTCAGCCGGTCCAGGTCGGGATGCAGCCGCAGATCCCCGACGGGACCTCCAGCGTAGCGCCCTGTCGTGATCGAGTCATCGGCACCGAACACGTCGAACACCGGCGACACGCCAACGCCCCACACCGCCGCCGTGCCGAGCCGGCCGATCGGCACCCCCTTCATCCGAGCGATGCCGCTGTTGTCGACGTAGGTCACCGCAACACAGACGACGCCGCGTACCTCCAGGTTCGTCGCCGCATGCCGGGCCGCCGAGGCGAGCCGATCACGCCTACGATCCTCTCCGGAGATGATCCGAGGGGCGAACTCGTCCAACGCAGGCTCGTTCATCCTCACCTTCCCCACGGGTCTCCCCTGTCCCCATGGTCGCGCGTACGCCTGCCGGACGCCGGGCGGGGCGTACGGCAGGGCGGCGCCTCACTCTCCCGCGATGTTACGGAGAGCAACAAAATTCGGCCGGATCGAAGGAGAAGCCAGCTGTTCACAACAAGCGCTCCGAGTGTTGTCCACAGTTGACGCCGACGCAAGAAGAGATGAAAACACGGCAACATCATCGACTTTCGGAACGACTGTCCCCAGGAAGCCAGGAGTAATCCACAAGTTATCCACAGGCCTGCCGTGGACTTGGGGATGACCGAGTGTGTCCAGTACGGTCAGGCATGACCCCACCTTCCAGGGGGGATCATCGATGGGTGGGCCGCCCGGTGGAACCTTTCGTAGATCACGAGCTCGTCGACCATCACTGCCATGGTCTGGTCGGCCGCGATCTGACTCGCCCGGAATTCGAAAGCATGATCACCGAGGCGGAACACCCCGGACCACCGGGGACGACGCTGTTCGACAGCCAGATCGGCTTCGCCCTGCGGCGCTGGTGCGCGCCGGTGCTCGACCTGCCGGCGCATGCCGCACCGGAAGACTACCTCGAACGCCGGGCGGAGCTTGGCCACGCCGAGGTGCACCGGCGGCTGCTGCGTGCCTGCGGGATCACCACGTTCTGCGTTGACGCCGGATTCCAACCGGAGCCGCTGACCAGCGCCGCGGAGCTGGCCGAGCTCGCCGGCGGACGCGGCGTGGACGTGGTGCGGTTGGAGCGGGTCGCCGAGCAGGCCGCGGTCGACGTCATCACCGGGCAGATCGGCATGACCCACCTCGCCGACACCGTGCGGGCCCGGCTCGAATCCACCCGCCCCACCATGGTCGCGGTGAAGTCGGTCGCGGCCTACCGCGGCGGCCTGGAGCTGCCCGCGCAGCGACCGACCGACCGCGAGGTCGCCGCCGCCGCTCGCGGCTGGATCCACGAGATCCGCGCCGGCGCCCCGATCCGGCTGACCGACCCCACCCTGCATGCCTTCCTCATCTGGTGCGGGGTCGACGCGCGGCTCCCCATCCAGATCCACGTCGGATACGGGGACAGCGACATCGACCTGCGCCGGGGCAACCCACTGCTACTCACCGGCCTGCTGCGGGCGATAGCACCGACCGAGGTCAGTGTGCTGCTGCTGCACTGCTACCCGTTCCACCGGGAGGCCGGCTACCTGGCCCAGGTGTTCCCGAACATCTACCTTGACCTCGGGCTCGCCATCCACAACTGCGGCCGCGGCTCGGCCGGCCTGCTCGCGCAGGCACTCGAACTCGCCCCGTTCGGCAAGTTCCTCTTCTCCACCGACGCCTTCGCGCTCGGCGAGCTGTACCTGCTCGGGGCCGTCCTGTTCCGGCGTGGGCTGTCGGCGTTCCTCGCGGCGGGAGTCGCCGACGACGCCTGGACCGCGGCGGACGCCGAGCGGGTCGCCCGGCTCATCTGCGCGGACAACGCCCGCCGCGTCTACAACCTGTACAACCTGCCCTGACCAGCGACCTGCCCTGACCAGCGACCTGCCCTGACCAGCACGGGCGGCTCGGCGGTCAGCCGGCGGCGGCTGGCGGGCAGAGGCAGAACGGGTGACCGACCGGGTCGAGAAGCACCCGCCACCGGTCCCCGCCCGGCTGGAACTCGGCCTGCCTCGCCCCGAGGCCTTCCGCCAGGGCGATGGCGGCCGTCAGGCCGGCGACCCGGAAATCCAGGTGGAACTGCTGCGGGGAGTCCTGGTCCGGCCAGCGCGGCGGCTGGTAGCCCGCCACCCGCTGGAAACCGATCATGATCTCGGTCCCCGGTGGGGTGAGGTATGCCCAGGCCCCCTCGTCGTCGGCGCCGGCGACGCCCCAGCCGGTCAACGTGCCGTAGAAGGTCGCGAGCTCCTTCGCGTCCGGACAGTCGAGCATCAGCCCGGCCCAGGTCACCGCCGCGTCACTCGCGAAGCCAGCACTTGCGGACCCAGCCGCCGCACCGGTAGCGGCCGTGTCCCCGGTCCTGTCCACACCCGTCTCCCGAGCCGGGTCCGTTCCCACCATGGCGATCTCCTTCGCGTTCCGGTGTCGATGCGTCGGATCCCATCCTCGAAGCCATACCTGACTTCTCCTGGCAGGTATGGCCCGGGGAGAATCGGGCATGCGTGCCAGCCGGCTCCTCTCCGTCCTGCTGCTGTTGCAGACCCGTGGGCGGCTCACGGCGCGTGAGATCGCCGACGAGCTCGAGGTCTCCGTGCGGACGGTCTACCGGGATCTGGAGTCCCTCGCCGAGGCCGGGGTTCCGGTGCTGGCAGACCGCGGTGCCACCGGCGGGTACCGGCTGCTCGACGGCTTCCGCACCCGGCTGACCGGGTTGACCTCCGGCGAGGCCGACTCCCTGTTCCTCGCCGGCATGCCGGCGGCCGCCGGCGAGCTTGGGCTCGGCACGATGCTCGCGGCGGCGGAACTGAAGCTGATGGCGGCGCTGCCCGAGCAGCTGCGCGAACGGGCCGGCCGGGTGCGGGAGCGCTTCCATCTCGACGCGCCCGGCTGGTTTCGGGCCACCGAGGACACGCCGCTGCTGACCGAGGTGGCAGCGGCGGTGTGGGAGCAGCGCCGCGTCCGGGTCGCCTACCGGCGTTGGCGGCCCCCCCGCGAGATCATCCGGCACCTCGAACCGCTCGGCGTGGTCCTCAAAGGCGGCACCTGGTACCTGGTCGCCAACGTCGCACACGGCACCCAGGGCGTAGGCCTGGCCGAGGACGCTGGCAGCACCCGAGACCCTGACGGCACCCGAGCCGCAGGCGCCACCGAGAGTGCGGACGGCAGCGGAGGCACGGAACCGGCGGACGGGCCGGCCACTCTGCCCCGGGTGTACCGGGTCGCGAAGATCCTCAGCCTTGAGACGACCACCGAGACGTTCGAACGGCCGCATGGCTTCGACCTCGGTGCCTACTGGGCCGGCTGGACGGCCCGCTACGAATCCGAGGTCTACCGGGCGCGGGCGACCGTGCGGCTTTCCCCGACCGGCGTGACGATGGCCCCCTTCCGGCTCCCCCCGGCGGTCGCCCGCGCCGTCCGGGAGACGGCGAGCGCACCGGAGGAGGACGGCTGGGTACGCGCGGTCGTGCCGATCGAGTCCGTCCGGCACGCCGAGCGCGAGCTGCTCGTACTCGGCCCGGATCTGGAGGTGCTCCACCCCCCGGAGCTACGCGAGGCGATGACGCGCGCCGTGGGCGCGCTCGCCGCGCTATACGGCGCACCGGCGCCGGGCAACGACGGAAGTCGCAGGCCCGTCGCCGGTAACCACAATCTGCCGGTACCCTGACTGCCGGTACCCTGACTGCCAGTACCCTGAAGCCTCCGGACGCCGCGTGGCGCCTCGGCGCTTCGCCTGAATCACTGGGATGACGCCGGTACCAGGCTGCCAACCTTCACGGACGGTGGATGTCCACGCCCCTTACTCAGCGAGGGTCCACCCGTTCTTACACTCTGTACGCGATAGCAGGCTCTCCAGATAGGCGCGGGCCTGTTCCCTGGCCGTATCAGTACTGAAGACCGATGCGCCGGAAAGAGACCACATAGAGATCACTACGGCTGTGGTACTACGGCACACGAAGATGATGTCCGTTACCGGCTCCACGATGCCGCCTCCGGCACCGGCACCGGCAGCAGGAACCGGAAGACCGTGCCGGCGCCGACGGCACTGGACACCTCGACCCGGCCGCCGTGGGCGGCAGCGGTCGCCGCGACGATGGACAGCCCCAACCCGT
Organism: Frankia sp. CeCAU1; assembly: GCF_977971845.1. Lineage (NCBI taxonomy): Bacteria > Bacillati > Actinomycetota > Actinomycetes > Frankiales > Frankiaceae > Frankia > Frankia sp. CeCAU1. The sequence goes on from NZ_CDWWXA010000065.1 coordinate 14,085, forward strand.
TGCCACCATGCCCCCGGGCCCGGCTGTCCGCGGCCCGGTAGAAGCGGTCGAACACGTGCTCGGCGACCTCCGGTGGCATGCCCGGCCCGTGGTCGATGACGTGAAGCTCCGCGCCCCCGGGGGTCCCGGGACCGGCGGGGCCGGTCGGCGCAGCGTCCGCCGGCAGCGCCTGCAGCCGCACCTCGATCGGCGTCTCGGGCGGGGTGTGGACGCGGGCGTTGGTCAGGAGGTTGCCGGCGAGCTGGCGCAGCGCGTTCTCGTCGCCGAGGACGACGCAGCTCGCCGGGAGCTCGGCGCTCACCGGGCGCCCGGGGGCCGCGACCCGCAGGTCGGCGACGGCGTCGCGGACGAGCCCGGCGAGGTCGATCCCGGCCCGCCGCATCGGTCGCTGCTCGTCGAGGTGGGCCAGGTACAGCAGGTCGTCGACAAGGGTGCTCATTCGGGCGGCCTCCTCCTGGACCCGGCGTAGCGCGTCATCCGCGTCGACCGCCGTCACCATTCCGCCGCGCAGCAGATCGGCGTAGCCGCGGATCGAGGTCAACGGCGTCCGCAGCTCGTGGGAGGCGTCGGCGGCGAAGCGGCGGAGCTGCTCCTGGGATGCGACCCGGGCGGCGAACGCGGCCTGGATCTGGCCGAGCATCGTGTTGAGGGCCGTGGCGAGCTGACCGGTCTCCGAACGGGCCGACCCCGCCGGCACCCGCCGGTCGAGATCCCCCCCGGCGATCGCCGACGCGGTGGAGATCATCTGACGCAGTGGGCGCAGGCCACGGGTCAGCCACACCCAGGCGAGCACGGCGATCGCGGCAAGCACCGTGAGACCCACCGCGACTTCGATCATCACCAGTCGGTGGACCGTCTCCGTGACCGGCTTCAGCGGCAGCGCGACGAGGACCCGCGGCCCGCGCGGACTGTCCCGGACGACCGCTCGGTACCGCTCCCGGTCGGCGATGACGGTGAACGGTGCGGCACCCCGGTCCCCGGCGGCGTCCAGCAGGGGCGTGGCCGGCGGCGTGGGAGTCACCGAACCCGCGATGCGCAGCACCGTCCCGTCCGTCCGCCGGATCTCCACCAGGTAGTCGGTCGGCGCCACGGCCCGCTCCACCCCGGCCCGGCCCAGCGCCTCCCACCGGGACAGATAGACAGCGGCCGGCAGGCCGCCCAGCACCCGCGCGCGGGTGAGCTGCTGGTCGATCCGGTCGTCCAGGTAGGCACGCAGCGCGAACACGCTCGCCCCACCCACGATTACCAGTCCCAGTGCGGTCAGCGCGATCAGGCCGGACATCAGCTTCAGGCGGAGCGTCACCGGTTGGACCCCGCCACCGGAAGGCGCAGCACGTAGCCAAAACCGCGCTGGGTGTGGATGAGGGACGGGCCGTGCCGGCCGAGCTTGCGCCGCAGGTAGCTGACGTACTGGTCCACGATGGTCGACTCGCCCGCGTAGTCGTAGCTCCACACCGCGTCGAGGATCTGGGTCCTGGACAGCACCCGGTTAGGGTTGGTCAGGAAGTACCGCAGCAGGGAGAACTCCGTCGGCGACAGCTCGATCGGCTCCCCGGCGCGGCGGACGAGATGGGCGTCCGGGTCGAGTTCCACGTCGGCGAACCGCAGCGGGGACGGCGGCGCGGGTGCCGGTTCGGCCGGCGGGGGTGACGTCCGGCGCAGCACGGCCCGGACCCGGGCGACGAGCTCGTCGACGGCGAACGGCTTGGTGACGTAGTCGTCGCCGCCGTAGGTGAGGCCGGCGACCTTGTCCCGGTGAGCGTTGCGCGCGCTCAGGTAGACGACGGGTACCGGGTGCCCGTCCGCGCGCAACCTCCGGCAGATCTCGAAGCCGTCGATGTCGGGCAGCATCACATCAAGGATCATCAGATCCGGCCGGGCCGCGACGGCCAACCCAAGCGCCGCCCGACCGGTGGTCGCGGTCAGGACGTCGAAACCGTGGAAACGTAACGCCATCCGCAGCAGATCGACGATGTTCGGCTCATCGTCGACGACCAGCACACGCGGGGCAGTGGACATGTCCGGCTCCCTGGAGGCGACCTCGATGTGGCGGGTGGACGGCGATACGGACGGCGATGTGGACGGCGATGTGGACGGCGATGCCGGCATCGTCCGCATCGAGTTCATCCGAGCACCATGAGAGTTCGGTGTGAGCCGGATGCCGACCGGGCGCGCCGGGACTGTCCGCCCGGGCCTACTCGCCGGGCCTGGCGAGGAGGCCCGGTCCCGCAGCGGGCACTGCCTCGGCGGAACAGTTCCACGCTCGGTAATCCACACCCGTGGGACATGGTTAACACATGATCCCTCTGGAACAGTTCCCCAATGAAATCACTCACGGACATCGACCTGATACGCGATCTGGAGCCCGTCGCCGAGGCCAACCTGAACCGGCATCTCGGCGTCGCTGCCGAATGGATGCCGCACGAGTACGTGCCCTGGGGCGAGGGCCGCGACTTCGACAGCCTCCCCTGGGAGCCCGGGCAGTCGAAGCTTTCGCAGATCGCGCAGATCGCGTTCGAGGTCAACCTGCTGACCGAGGACAACCTGCCCAGCTACCACCGAGAGATCGCGGACGCGTTCGGCCAGGACGGCGCCTGGGGAAGCTGGGTGCACCGGTGGACCGCCGAAGAGGGGCGCCACTCCATAGCGATGCGCGACTACCTCCTGGTCACCCGGGCGGTGGACCCGATCGCCCTCGAACGCAACCGCATGTACCAGATGGGCAAGGGCTACGACAGCCGGAACAAGTCCCCGCTGGAGGCAACGGTGTACGTCTCCTTCCAGGAACTGGCGACCCGGGTGAGCCACCGCAACACCGGCCGTTTCTGCGGGGAACCGATCGCCGAGAAGCTGCTCACGCGGGTGGCGACGGACGAGAACCTGCACATGATCTTCTATCGGAACGTGATCGCGGGGGCGCTGGAGCTCGACCCCTCGCGTACCGTGGTGGCCATCCGCGACGAGCTCGTCAACTTCCAGATGCCCGGCACCGGCATCCGTGACTTCGGCCGCAAGGCGATCCAGATCGCCCGGGCCGGCATCTACAACCTGCGCATCCACCACGACGACGTGGTGTTGCCGGTCCTGCGTCACTGGCGGTTCTTCGACCTGGAGGGCCTGAATGGCGAGGCTGAGAAGGCCCGCGAGGAGGTCTCCGCCTTCGTCACCGGGCTCGACGCCCTCGCGACGCAGCAGGAAGCGAAGCTGGCGCGGACCACGGAACGTGCCACCCGGCGAGCCAAGGCGCTGGCCTCGGCCTAACGCATAACCTGCATAACCCAGAAACCCGGGAAACCCGGGATGGTCTCACTGTCCGTAGCGTCCCTACCGGGTGGCGAAGTGTTCGCAGATCGTGTCGACACCAGTCTCCCGGTCCACCACCAGCCACGGGGAGACCCAACTCCGGGCCGCCAGCTCCTCGTACATCCGCGCGCACCGCTCCTGCAGCCCGTCGTCGGATTCGAAGGTGTCCAGCGCCCGCCCCCGGTCGGCCCCGGCGCGGGCGAGCGTACCCGCCCGCGCCGTCCCCACCGGGATCCGCAGCAGGACCTGGAGATCGGGCACCGGCAGCGCGAGCGCGCCGAGTTCCAGCTCGGCGATCCAGGCGGGAAAGCTCTCCCGCTCGGTGGCCGGCAGCCGCGCCGCGCCGTACGCCGCGTTCGACGCCACGTAACGATCGATGATCACCAGATCGTGCGTACGGACGAGGGCGTCGAGTTCGGGACGGGAGTTGGCCCGGTCGAGCGCGAACATCATCGCGCTCGCCCGGGGGGAGGCCGCGAGCGGCGCAAGCCGCGGATCGCCGGCCAGCAGGCCGCGCACCGCCGGGCCGAGGGGCTCGGTCGCATAGCGGGGATAGGCGAGCGTCGCGACGCTGCGGCCGGCGGCGGTGAGGCGGACGACCAGCCGCCCGGTCAGCGTGTTCTTGCCCGCGCCGTCGACGCCTTCGATCGCGAGAATCATCCGCCTGGCACCTCCCCGCCACCGGCCGTCGTGAGCCCTCGGGCCGCGACGGCCACCCTCAGGCCGCAGCGTAACCGTAACAAGGACACAATCCGTAACAAGGGCATCGCAAGGACACGTCGAAACCGGTCGACCACCGGCCGGGCGCTTCCTCCTCCCGGCTGCGTCCCGGCTCCCGGCTGCGTCCCGGCCCGTACGCCGGATACGTCCAATGGCGGATGTCGGCACGACGGCGGCTCGCTACCGTCGGAGAGATGGTAGAGGCCAGGCGCGGCATCTTCCCGGTGATCGGTGACGTCCTGTTCACCGCGTTCACCGCGGCGGCGTTGCTCCGCGGTTCCGGGGAGGTTGGTGCCGACCAGGTGCCCCCCTCCCGGCCGTTGGATGCCTTCGCCTACGTGCTGCTCGCTCTGCTGGCCGCAGCCATCCCCCTGCGCCGCCGGGCTCCGTTGGCCATGCTGATGGCCACGAGCCTGCTCCTCGGCGGCTACCTCGGCACCGGCTACCCGCACGGCCCCGCGTTCTTTCCCGTGATCGTGTCCGGGCTCGCGGTCGGGCTACGCCACGACCAGCGGACGACGAGCCGAGCCCTGGGGGTCTGCGTTCTGCTGATCTTCCTCGGCTCGGTCGTCGCGCTCCTGCGGGGATACGCCGACGGCGGCTGGAAGTTCGGCATCGCGATGATCGGGACGGTCGCGTCCTGCACCGTCCCCGCCTTCGTGGGCGCCTTGATCAGACTCAACCGCATCGCCTCTGCGCAGGCCAAGGAGGAGGCGACCCGCCGCCGGATCGAACAGGAACGGCTGCGGATGGCTCGCGAGGTCCACGACGTCGTGGGCCACAGCCTGTCCATTATCTCCCTGCAGGCCGCGGTGGCGCTGCATGTGCTGGACCGGCGTCCCGAGCAGGCCCAGGTGGCCCTGGAGGCCATCCGCCGGACGAGCGTCGACGCGCTGGACGAGCTGCGGGCCACCCTGACGTTCACCCGGGCCGGCCGGCGGGCGGACCCGGTGCTGCGTCACATTGCGTACGACGATGCCGCCGCTGGACGGACGACGTGAGGGGGCGGCCACACCAGTCTGATTCCCATGATGACAACCACTGGCGGGCCCGGTTCGCCATCACCCTCGAATACAGCCAGGGGACGCTGCGAACCCTGTTCCTACGGGAGCCCCGGCGGCTGGGTTGGCTCGCCGGACGCACGGCGGTCATGCTCGCCCTGGTGGCGGTGGCGCTCGTCGCCGCGCTGGTGGTCAGCATCGTCGTCGGGCTGGCCGTCGCCGGGATCCGGGACATTGACACGTCGGCATGGTGGAGCGCCGACGCGCTCGGGGAGGCGGCGTCGAGCTACCTGAACGCGCTGGTGGCCGCCGTTTTCTTCGGACTCGCCGGGACCGTGCTCGGGCTGGTCCTGCGGTCGACGGCGCTCACCCTCGCCGTCGGGATCGCGTGGACGTTTCCGATCGAGCACATCGTCCAGGAGTCCTGGAGCGGAGCGGGCCGGGTCTTTCCCGGACTGGTCTTCGACGCGATCGGCCAGGGAGGTACCGCCGATGCCGGCTACGGGTCGGTGCTGCTGGTCGGAGGTCTGTATGCCGCCGGTGCGGCGGTGGTCGGGGCGGTGAGCCTGGCCCGCCGGGACGTCACGGCCTGACAGCACGAATCTGCCAAGGCAGACGAATGACGGACTGATGGCGGACGGATCGCCTATCATCACCGCTGATGGCGCCCGGCCGACGACGGGGAATGGCGGTTCGCATGGTGCCTTCCGATCGGAACCGCGGCGACGTCGTCAAGCGGATCGGACGTTGACCCCGCTCAACCGGCTGGTTCGCGAACTCGGTGGCGTCGACGCCTACGCCGTGCTCGGGGTGGCGCGCACCGCCGAGCGGGCGGAGATCCGCCGGGCGTACCGGGCCCGCGTCCGGGCCCATCATCCGGACAATCCCGCCAGCCGGGACGCACAGTCCATGCGCACGATGCAGCTCCTCACCGTGTCCCACGAAATCCTCGACAGGTGGCGGGACGAGTACGACGCCCGCCTCACCGGGTCGCCCTCGTCCCCGACACCGGACGCGGGCGGCCCGGGATCGACGAACCACACCGGCCGGACGAATACCGGCGCCCGCACGAACGCCGGTTGCCGGACGGACACCGGTTGCCGGACGGACACCGGTTGCCGGACGGACACCGGTGCCCGCTGGGATCCCTGGACCGCGGCCAACACCGGCCCGCGGTCGGGCTCACGCATCAGCGACCCGTCATCCCGCACCACCGGCACCACCCAGCGTCGCCCGAGGACCGATCGGCCCCGCAGCCGCTGGGACGAGGAGCTCCGCCCGCCTCCGACCGGACCGTTGCGGTGGAACACGAACAACGTGGGGCGGCCTGGGCCAGGGGACACCGGCGGCCACTACTACTCGAGCGGACATCACTACTCGACCGGCTACCCGCGGAATCGACACAACGACACCGGCCCCCATCCGGGCTGGCCCGGAACACAGGCCCACCGACCCGCCGAACCCCACCAGACGCTCCGGCGGCACGCGCAGACACCACGGCACGCGCGGACGCGGCAGCGGCCGGGGACCGAGGCGACGCCAAAGGTCGGCAATTACCTGGCTCTCGCGATCCTGACGACATTCCTGTGCGCACCGCTCGGCGTGATGGGGATCATCAACTCCTCGCGCGCGTCGAATCGACTCCTTGCCCACGACGTCGCCGGGGCGCGCCGGGCATCGCGTCGCAGCCTGGCCTGGTGCCTGGCCGGACTCGTGTTCGGCCTCCTCTTCCTCGCGTCTCTCTCGGTAATGGCGGGGCTCTGCGGCGGGAGCTCCATCGGCTGACGAGCCGACGAGCGGGCCAAGCCGACGGCCGTTACGACGAGAGCCTGACTCTCGGTCAGGCCACGCTCCTTCAGATGCGAGCGGGTGGGAGCGTCGAATACGACGTGCTGGAATCGGTCTCGAAGCCGCCGGCCAAGCCGATGACGAGGATGACCAGGAACACCACGATGATCGAGATGGCCGAGATGATGCACCACATCCTGGCCTTCTTGGAGGCGTCCAGCGCGCCGTTGATGTCGCCGATCTGCTGGCGGCTCTGCACCTTGGTGGCATAGACGATTGCCACCACACCGGCGGGCAGACAGCACAGCAGGGTGACCACGATCGACTGCCACAGGTAGGTCGGGATCGGCTGGTTGTAGGGCGGAGGTGGGCCGAACCCACCCGGGCCGCCGTATCCCAGCGGGGCACCGTAGCCCTGCGGCGCGCCGTACCCACCGGGCGGGGGTCCATAGCCGGGCGGTGGAGGGCCGTAGCCGCCCTGGCCGTAGCCGCCCTGGCCGTAGCCGCCCTGGCCGTAGCCGCCCTGGCCGTGACCGTCGGCGGGAGGGTACTCGGGTGGCTGGGACATTGGGTGCTCTCCTGTTGTCGTCGTGGCGGGCGAGCCGGTGAACGGCCCCGCCACCGCGCCTGGCCGCATAACCCCCGGGGCGCTCGACCAGGCACCGCCGACACTCCACCGACGCGTGATCCCCGACCCGTGCGCGGGATCCGTGACGCGAGGTGGGTGGACCACCAGGCACATCCCAGGCTCCGCGCGCACATTGTGGCACAGCCAGCGTGTCGACCAACCGGCGTGCCGACCAGCCGGGCTCCACGCCACCCGAGAGCCCCACCGCCCGAAACCCCCGAGTTCCGACAAGTCGGCCTAGCACGTCGGTGTAGTGTCTCGTCCGAACTATCTAGACACGGCAGCCGGCGTCGAGGGGGCGACCGGAGGTCGGTCCGGTCCGTCTCAGGCTGCTGTGCGACATGGAGGTCATCCGCTTCGGTGCCGAAGCCGGGACCCGGGGGGGTCCTGACGACACTGCCACGCACGGAGGGATACCCGCGGTGAAGCACCGAGCGGAGGGCAATCCCAGCCCGCCGAGAGTCCGATCCGGTTCCCGGCGTGGGCGCCGCCGTCCGCGTCACCCTGCCTGGATCGCGTCACTGGGCGTGATGGCTCTGATCGCTGCCGTAGTCGGGTGGACCCTTGTCCCCGAACGCGACACCGGGGGCGAGGGCTCGGCGACAGTCGAGGCCACCGCCATCCAGCACGGGAAGCCCCGACACGGCGATGACCCCCAGGTACACCCCAGCCTCTCGGCGGGCAGCCTCTCGGCGGGCAGCGTCTCGGCGGGCACGACCGGCGGAAACTCCCGCGCGACCGTCGGCTCGCCGTCGCCCGCCCCGGTGCCCGCAGGCGCCCCGGCCGGTACGGCCCCGCGGACCGCCGCCAAGCCGACGACCCCCGGCGCCGCGGCCCGGGTCACGAAGCCCGCGGTACAAGTGCCCGTCATCCCCGTCGGTGGTGGGGGCGGTTCGGTGCCCGGCGGCATGAGCGGCGTCGCCGCGGGGACGATGACGCAGGTACGGGCCTGGGAGAGCTTCCGCGGCTCGCCGGTCAACGTCGTGCTCACCTTCACCGACAGGTCGAGCTGGCAGACCATGACGAACCCGTGGCTCGGCTCGGGCCCGGAGAAGTTCTCGACCTTCGCCGGCACCTGGGTCATCTCGCAGTCCTTCTACCCCACGGGCGGTGGGGACATGAACTCCTGCGCGAGCGGCGCCTACAACGGCCACTGGGCGGACTTCGGCCGGTGGCTGGTGGCGAAGGGCCGCCCGGCGAGCGTCATCCGGCTCGCCTGGGAGTTCAACGGCGACTGGTTCCCGTGGTCGGTCTCCAAGACCAACCCCACCACCTGGGTGAACTGCTTCCGCCAGGTTGTCAGCGCGATCCGCTCGACGGATCCGCAGGCCCGCATCGACTGGGCGCTGAATGCGCACAGCAGCGGAGCCTGGGCCGTCTACCCCGGTGACCAGTACGTCGACATCATCGGCATCGACAGCTACGACCAATGGCCGGCGAGCACGGACGACGCTGCCTTCGCCAGTCAGTGTCACGCCGAAGCCGGGCTCTGCTCGACGATCGCGTTCGCCCGCCAGCACGGCAAGCAGTTCTCGGTCCCGGAATGGGGACTCGTCGGGAAGAGTGATACCGGGGCGGGCCGCGCCGGCGAGGCCGGCGGCGACAACCCGGTGTACATCCGCAACATGTACCAGACGTTCGCTGCGAACCGCGACATCCTCGCCTACGAGACGTACTTCAGCGATTCGTCACCCGGGAACGTGCACTCCTCCCTGGTGAACCCGACAGAGCATCCCGCTGGCGCGGCCACCTACGCCTCGCTCTGGTAACGCCCCGCCCCGATAGCGGCACGGCTCCGACCGGATCGCAGCCGCCGGGAGCTAGGGACCGGTGGGAGCCGCGCGGAACCGCTCGATGTCGGCGTCGGAACCGCGCAGCTCGACCCGGGCGACCTGGCCCCGCCCGAACGCGTACAGCACGATCTCCTCAGGTGGCCCGACGATCTCCACCACCGGCTCGCCGCCGTGCAAGGCGCGCCGGCCAGGAGCGTCCGTACGCTCCGCCACGACACCCAGGCCGGCTCGCCGGAACCCGGCGAACCCGATCAGCAGCAGAGCGGTCCACATCGCGTCACGGCTTCTGGTGTCAAGCTCGCGAGGCTCCCAGCCAGGGGCGGCGCGGCGGATGTCCTCGGCGTGCACGAAGAACTCGACCAGGTTCATGGCATCGTCGATCAGGCCGATGCGGGTCGGCTGCCACCACGGCGGCCCGGCACGGAACGTCTCGACCAACTCGGGAAAGGTGTGGGCCCGCATGGTGGCCCGCTCGGCCCGCTCCGTGATGCCGTGCAGCCGACCGACGATGAGCCCGGGAGCGGCCCACGGCACCCGCTCGCGGGTGACCAGGTGCGCCACCAGATCATGGTTCGTCCATCCGGCGCAGAGGGTGGACGCCGCCGGGCCACGCTCGGCCAGCAGGTCCGCGAGCTCCCGCCGCTGCGCACGGGCCCCTGGCCGGGTGGGAACCGCTCCTGACCCCATCATGTGCGGCACTCTAGGCGATGAGGCGACTCACGGCGGGTCTCTGGCCGTTGGAAGTCTCCGGTTAGGGAAGGTGAACCGGAAAGTGGTTCCGTCCTTCACCGCGCCGTCCAGCCAGATCCGGCCGCCGTGGAACTCGACGATCTTGCGACACAACGCCAGCCCGATGCCCGTGCCCTCGTAGACATCCCGACCGTGCAGCCGCTGGAAGATCACGAAAATCTTCTCGGCGTACTCCGGATCGATTCCGATCCCGTTGTCGGCGCAGTACAGCTCCCACTCGTCCGCCCGGTCGACGACACCGACATGCACGGCGGGAACCGTCTCGGCCCGGAACTTCAGCGCGTTCCCGATCAGGTTCGCGAACAGCTGGGTGAGCAGGACGGGGTCCCCGCGCACGACCGGCAGATCATCCGCGGTGACCTCGGCCCGGGCGCTCTCGATCGCGATGGACAGCGCTCCCACCGCCCGGTCGAAGATCTCCCCCAGGGGCACATCGACGAAACCGTCAGTAGTCCGCCCAACCCGGGAGAAGGCCAGCAGATCGTTGATGAGCTGCTGCATCCGCTTCGCGCCGTCCACCGCGAAAGCGATGTACTGGGTGCCCCGCTCGTCGAGCCTGTCACCGTAGCGTCGCTCCAGGAGCTGGCAGAAACTCGCCACCTTCCGCAGCGGCTCCTGCAGGTCGTGCGAGGCGACATAGGCGAACTGTTCCAGGTCACGGTTGGAGCGCCGCAGCGCCTCGGCCTGCGCCTCCACCGCGGACCGCGCCGCCCGCGCGACCCCGAGCTCCCCGATCAGCTGGCGTCGCATCGACTCCACGTCGGCGGCGAGCGAGGCGATGTCCGGGGGACCGGTCGGCTCGACCACGTGATCGAGATGTCCGGAGGCGACGGTTCGCGCATCGTCGCTCACCCGCTCGAGCGGGCGGGTGACCCAGGACCGTAGCGCCCGCGCGATGACCGCCAGGAGTACGGCCATGACGGCCGCGCCGGTCACCAGCGCGAAGATCAGGAAACGGAGCGCCGCCGTGACGTGCTGGCGGGCCCGGACTTCCCTGGCCCGCAGGTCCGCCTCGAGGTCCCCGGCCGCGGCGCGGACCGCCTCGAAGCGGGTCTTGCCGAACTCCGGTGACAACAGGCGGGCCGCCGCGGGACCGCCCACCCGCACCGCGTTGATGGCCGGATCGGCGTAGTCGCCGTGCCAGGCCCGGATCCGGTCCTCCAGCACGGCGAGCCTCGCCAGCAGGTCGGGGCGCTCCACGAGCCGTCGGTGCAGGTCCGCGAGCAGCGTGCGCTCGGCCCTGCGCCCTTCGTTGTAGGGCTCCAGGAAGTCCTCGCTGCCCTGGAGCAGGTAGCCCCGCATCCCGGTCTCCTGGTCGACCAGGCTGGAGACCAGCTCGGTGGAGCTCAGCAGAGCCGGGGCGAGGACGTCGCTGCGCGCGTGGAGGGCGTCATCAAGCCGGACCAACGACGAGACGACGAGACCAGCGACGATCATCAGCACCATCGCTGCCACCGCGTAGGTCACCTCAAGTCGACGGCGCAGGCGCCAGACGGACCCGACCCGGCCGCGCTCCACCGCTCCGCTCGGCCCCGCGTCGCCCGCTCCCCCGTCGCTGACGTTCGGGTGGGTGACGTTCGGGTGGGTGCGCTCCGGCATCAGCCGGCACCCCAGATCAGCAGCAGGAGCGCGACGTCGTCGGTCAGCGGGCCGCCATTGCGCGCCTCCACCCGGTCGATCAGGTTGTCGAGCAGCCCGTCGGGATCGTCGGCGGGGCAGAGTTTGGCGATCTCGGGCAGCACGCCCTCCCAGCCCAGCGGTTCCCCGCC
>NZ_CDWWXA010000066.1:0-21775 GCF_977971845.1 Frankia sp. CeCAU1
GCATCCGAAAACGGCGGCATCCCGAAAACAGGGGATGCCGGGATGGGTGCCGCCAGCGGGCCCTCCGTGCCCGGTGCGCACGTGTGCGGACCGGGCACGGCGACGATGGGATGGCTCTGCTCTAGACCACGGCATCGCGGGAAGACCGGCCCCGCTGTTCCCGACGGTGCCGCTGTTCCCGACGGTGCCGCCGCTGCCGCCCGGTCTGCCGGTCCCCGTCGCGGCGGACCAGCCCACGGGTGACACCGCACGGGTCGTCATGCGGCGGGGTGCACGGCTCGCACTCGGCCTCGATGGTCACGTGAGTGATGCCGTGCCGCGCGGCGAGCATCGCCTTGATCGCATCGGACACCGATCGGGCCTGCGCCAGGCTGGGATGGCCCCCGTCGCCGTGGGCACTGTCGAGATGGCCGAGCTCCAGATGCACCGACGCGGCGAGGACTCGGTCAGACAGGCTCCAGACGTGCAGGTCATGCACGTCGAGGACATGAGGGTCGCGCAGGATGTCGGCACGCACCGCCGCGACGTCCAGGCTCGCCGGGGTTGCCTCCAGCAGCACCCGCGAGGCACTCGCCAGCAGCCGCGCCCCCTGGACGGCGATGAGCAGCGCGATCACCAGCGAGACCAGCGGATCCAGCCAGTACCAGCCACCGACCAGCCAGATGGCCCCGCCGACGGCGGCGACCGCCAAGGATACCGCAGCGTCCCCGGCGAGGTGCAGCACCGCGGCCCGGGTGTTGAGATCACCATCGCCGCCGTGGACCACCCACGCGCTGACCCCGTTGACAACGGCGGCGGCCAGCGCGACGGCGACCACCACTCCCCCATCCACGAAACCGGTCGAACCGAGGCGCCGCAGGGACTCCACCGCCAGCAGCGCCGTCACGACCAGCACGGCGGCGGCGTTGGCCTGCGCGGCAAGCACCGGCCAACGCACCCCGCCGAAGGTGCGGCTCGCCGACGGCGGCCGCCGGGACAGTGCCACCGCGACGAGCGCGAGCACCACGCCGGCAGTGTCGGTCAGGTTGTGCCCGGCGTCGGCGAGCAGACCGACCGAACCGACCGCGAGCCCCGCCGCCGCCTGCCCGATCACGATGGCGATGTTCAATGCGGTCGCCAGCAGCAGCCGGCGCCGTTGGCCGGCGCTCCCGGGCATCTCGGAAACACCATGACCATGACCGTGACCGTGATCCCGGCCACGACGATCATCGTGGCCGACGCCCTGGTCACCGAAGGTGCCGGTGCTGGTCATGCGTCGCACGCACCGGCCAGGGCGGCACGGTCGGCGGCGCCCCCGGAGCCGACGTCATCCGCACCACCGGCCTCGCCAAAGACCCCACCACGGGCCCCGCCGAGGCTCCCCGGCGCGACAGCCGCGACGGGGGCGGTGACGTTCGGGTGGATGTGGTCGGTGTCGACGGCCAGGACGACGCCGAGGAGATCGTCCAGGGCATGACGGAGCTTGTCATCGGCGAGCTCGTAGCGCTGCCGGCGACCCTCCGGCGTGGCGACGACCAATCCGCAACCACGCAGACAGGCCAGATGATTGGACAGATTCGTGCGCCCCACCCCGAAGATCTCCGCAAGATCCGAGGGGTAGGCCGCGCCCTCCCGCAGTACCAGCAGCAATCTGGCCCGCGTCGGGTCGGACAGCGCGTGCCCGAATCGGGCGAGCACCTCGGCATGCGAGGCAACCTTCACCATGCTTCAACGGTACAGCCGGTCCTGACGTCAGCCAACGCTGAACGGAACCGGCTACCGCCCCGTCGGACGGCGACAGGAATCCGTCGCGCCACCGACCTCCCGGGCCGAGTGCGCGAACTTCTCCGGGTACGTGTGCTTCGGCCGGCGAATTTGGGGGACCTGAGGACGGTCTGCGGGCCCTGGACCGTGCCCTGCTCCCCATAACGTGGCCGCCGCGCGATTAGGCGGACCCGTGTGTCCGAGACCCGGGCCAAGTCGGCGCGACGGTCAGGCGTCGAAGAGAGCGCTGACGGACTCGCCGTTGTGGATGCGGCGGATGGCCTCGGCGAGCGCCGGGGCGACCGTGAGAATCTTCAGCTTCGGCACTCGGTCCCCCGCCGGAATTGGCACCGTGTTCGTGCACACGATCTCGGCGACCTCGGGCTGGTCGCCGATGCGCTTAAGCGCACCCGCCGCAAACAGCCCGTGCGTACACGCCACCCGCACCGACCGCACGTTCAGCTCACGCAGCCGCTCAAGCAGCTCGAGCACGGTGCTGCCCTTGGCGATCTCGTCGTCGAGCACGATGACGTCCCGGCCGGCCACGTCACCGATGACCGTGCTGATGCTGACCCGGTCGTCGGCGAAACGCTGCTTGGCCCCCGCCGCCACCCGCACCCCGAGCATCCGGGCGAACGCCGCCGCCTCCTTGGCGTTGCCGAGGTCCGGGGAGACCACCGTCGTGTTCGACAGCTCGTAGTGACGGAAGTGCGCGGCGAGTTCCCGCAACGCATGCAGATGATCCACCGGCACGCTGAAGAAACCATGGACCTGCGGCGAGTGCAGGGTCATCGCGAGGACGCGGTTCGCACCCGCGGTGACGAGCAGGTCCGCGACCAGCCGCCCGCCGATCGAGATCCGCGGCGCGTCCTTCTTGTCCGAGCGGGCATAGGCATAGTGCGGCAGCACGACCGTCGTGCGCGCCGCCGACGCCCCGCGCGCCGCGTCCAGCATCAGCAGCAGCTCGACGAGGTTCTCCTGCACCGGTGCGACCAGCGGCTGGATGAGGAACACGTCGCGTTCCCGGCAGTTCGCGGGAAGCTGGACCTCCAGGCAGTCGTTGGCAAAACGCTGCACCCGCACCCGATGCAGCGGCACGTCAAGGTGTGTGCAGATCTCCTCGGCGAGACTCAGATGGGCACTGCCGCTGAAGACGGCGATGTCTCGCACGAACCACTCCTCGTTCCCTGTTCTCGGTGTCCCGGGGTCGCGGGGTGTCCCGGGTCTCGGTGTCCCCGGTCTCGGTGTCCCCGGTCGACGTCCGATGGACCCGCCCGTCCCGGATGGTATCGACCAGGGGCCGAGTCATGCCGAGGTCCCTAGCGCCTCCCGGATCGGCACCCGGGTCCCGCCACGCTTCACCGCATTGCCGTACACCCGCCCGGCCAGCCAGACCAGTGCCCCGATCAGCGCGAGCGTCAGCGCCATCGCGACCACCACCTGCCACCCCGCCACGCTGCCGATCCCGATCACCATCGGCATCAGGACCGGCGCGAACAGCGGAATCATCGCCAGCACCAGGATGAGGCCGCTGTCCGGCGACCCCGGCAGCACCGAGATGCCCAGCACGTACGGGACGACGATCAGCAAGATCATCGGTGCCGTGACCCCGCCGGCGTCCTCCTGCCGAGACACCAGTGCCCCGGCGGCCGCGAACAGCAGCGCGTACACGGCGAACCCGAGCAGATACCACAGCAGCGCCAGCGCGACCGACCCGATCGCGATCCCGGCCGGGATGTCGAGCTGCCCGGTCGTCAGGCCCAACGACACGCCGACCACCCCGATCAGCGTCAACTGACCGAGAGCCACGGCGCCGATCCCGATGACCTTGCCGGCCATCAGCTGCCACGGACGCACGGTCGCCAGCAGCAGCTCCACCACCCGGCTGCTCTTCTCCTCGATCACCCCCTGCGCCACGGCCGGGCCGAAGATCAGCAGAGACAGGTAGATCAGCCCGCCGGAGAGCAGGCCGAGCAGCAACCGGGCCCCGTCCCGTTCCGAGGCCGGCCGCAGGGCGCTGACCTGGACCGTGGCCGCGGACACGGCTCGCCCCACGACGGCCGGATCACCACCGAGCCCCACGACCTGGCGCTCGAGCGCGACCTGCCGGGCGGCGAGGCTCAACACCGACGTCAGCCGGTCGCCGAGCTCCTTCTTGACGACCACCCGGTAGACGGCGTTCCCCGCCGCGCCAGGGGTCGCAACCACGCGGACGAACGCGTCGACGTCACCGTCGAGCACGGCCCGCTCGCCGACCGCCCGATCCGCCACCGCACGGACCTCGACGTCCTCGCCCAGCGACCGGGCCGCAGCCTCGACCGTCGCCGCCTGCCGGAAGTCGACCGCGGTAAACGCGATCCGGCTCGCCGACGAGCCGCCGGTCAGGGACATCAGCAGCACCATGGCGCCGATCCCGAGGACGAACAGCCCCGTGGTGATCCGGAAGGCCCGCGACCTGGTCCTCGTCACGATCTCCCGCCGGGCGATCAGCCGGATCACCCGGCCCGACCCCTGCGCCGCGCCATCCAGCCCCCGCACGCTCACGCCGCGTTCTCCGGGAACGCCCCACTCCCCGGCTGCTGCCCGGCCTGCACGACGACGTTACGGAACAGCTCGGTCAACGACGGCCGGCGACGACGGAACTCCCGCACCGGGCCCGTGGCCAGCGCCGCGCGCAGTACCGCCTGGTCGTCGGCACCCGCGGTGAGGCCCAGCACCGTCCGCGGCCCGTCCCGGTGACGCACGACGACCCCCGGTATCCCGTCGGCCCAGCCCGGCGGCGCCGCCGGCGCGTCCACCACCACCTGCAGATCACCACCCGCGCGCAACTCGTCAACCGAACCGCAGGCGACCATCCGGCCCGCCCGCACGATCCCGACCCGGTCGCACAACCGCTCGACGAGATCGAGCTGATGGCTGGAGAACATCACCGGAACCCCGGCGGCGCGACGCTCCCGCAGCACCTCGCTCATCACGTCGACGGCCACCGGGTCCAATCCGGAGAACGACTCGTCGAGTACCAGGACGACCGGATCGTGCACGAGCGCGGCGGCCAGCTGCACCCGCTGCTGGTTCCCGAGGCTGAGCTTCTGCACCTCGTCGTCCAAGCGGCTGGACACCCCCAGCCGCTCGGTCCACCGCGCCACTGCCCGACGGGCTGCCGCCAGCCCCATTCCGTGCAGTTGCGCGAGGTAGACGAGCTGCTCACCCACCCGCATCCGCGGGTACAGACCGCGTTCCTCCGGCATGTAGCCGATCCGGCGGCGGGTGCGTAACGTCAGCGGAACGCCGTCATAACGCACGACCCCGGAATCCGCCGCGAGCACCCCGAGGGCGATACGCATCGTCGTCGTCTTCCCGGCACCGTTGCTGCCGACGAACCCGAACAGCTCGCCGGCCCGCACCTCGAACGTCATCGACTCCAACGCGACGACGTCGCCGTACCGTTTCGACACCCCGTCGATTTCGAGCCGTCCATTGCCCACCTGCACCAGCTTTCCACGGCGTTCCGGGTAACGGTCAACCCCTGCCTCTGCCACCCAGATGCTATTCGTGGTGGTTTTCATGATCAATTTTGTGTGGTGCGACGATGTCAACACCGTTGATTATCAGGATGTGCCCGGGGGGACGAACGGCAGGCCGGCGGGTGTGCCCTCGGCGAGCAGGCGGCGCAGGGCGCCTGTGTCGAGATGGTCGGCGACGAGGTCACCGAGGGCGTCGAGGCGGCGCTGCCGAGCATCGGCGAAGCACGTGAACGCCGGGACGAACGAACGCCCCGCGGCCGTGGCCACGTCGGCGAGATAGGCGCGGCGGAACGCGTCGTTCTCCAGCACCCCGTGCCAGCTCGTGCCGGCGACCGCGCCGACGCGCACCCCGTCCGCTGCGAACGGCGCGCTGTCCGGATGCTCCTCGACGCTCAGCCGCCCGTGCCGGATCTCGTAGCCGGTCAGCGGTCGGCCGGCGGCATCGGTGGCCGCGCGCCGACCGAGCAGCTTCACCGGGTCGAACGTGGTGATGACCGGGAGCAGGCCGAGACCATCGACCTCGCCCGCACCCGATTCGACGTCGTCACGGATGCGACGGCCGAGCATCTGGTAGCCGCCGCAGATACCCAGCACCGGGCGGGCCGCAGCGGCACGTTCGGCGAGGGCCGCGGCGAGACCACGGCGACGCAGCCAGCGCAGGTCCTCGACGGTGGAACGGGTGCCCGGCAGGATCACGAGGTCGGCGTCGGCGAGCTCGTCCGGTCGGGTGGCCAGGCGCACCGCGACCCCGGGCTCGACGCGCAACGCGTCGATGTCGGTCACGTTCGACAGCCGGGGCAGCCGGATGACGGCGACCCGCAGCACCTCCCGCCGACCGCCGTGCGAGGCAGGCCGCGCCTCGGGACAGGGCTCGGCGTCGGGGAAGGGCTCGGCGTCGGGGAAGGGCTCGGCGTCGGGGAAGGGCTCGGCGTCGGGGAAGGCGGCGAGGTCGAGGGAGTCCTCGACGTCCAGCCACAACCCCGCCTTCCAGGGGACGACGCCGTGCACCGGCCGGCCGGTGAGCCGTTCGATCTGGCGCAGCCCGGGTTCGAGCAGCCGGGCGTCGCCACGGAATCGATTGATCACCCAGCCGGCAACCAACGCCTGGTCGGCCGCATCGAGCAGGGCCAGCGTGCCGAACAGGGCGGCGAAGACCCCGCCCTTGTCGATGTCGCCGACCACGATCACCGGCAGGTTCGCGGCGCGCGCCAGGCCCATGTTGGCGATGTCGGTCGAACGCAGGTTGATCTCCGCCGGGGAACCGGCCCCCTCGCAGATCACCGCGTCGAACCGGCCGCGCAGGTCGTCCAGGCACTCCAGGACGATCGCGGCCAGCCGTTCCTTGTACGGGCGGTAGCCGAGCGCGTCGACCTCGGCGACCGGGCGGCCCAGCACAACGAGCTGGCTGTGCCGCTGGCCCCCCGGTTTGAGCAGCACCGGGTTCATCGCCGCCTCCGGTTCGACACCGGCCGCCGCCGCCTGCATCGCCTGGGCCCGGCCGATCTCCGCACCATCGGCGGTGACCGCCGAGTTCAACGCCATGTTCTGCGCCTTGAACGGGGCGACCCGCACCCCCTCCCGCGCCAGCCACCGGCAGATCCCCGCGGTCAGCACGCTCTTGCCGGCATCCGACGCGGTCCCGGCGACCAGCAGTCCCCCGCTCACCGGCGGCGCTCTCTTCTCCCGGGCCCACCAGAGCCCTCGGAGCCAGAGCGTCCGGAGCCGGTACCGAGGCCGAGGCGCGCGGTCAGGGCGGAGGTGACCAGCCGCGCCACCGGAGCCGCCGCCGCCGTCAGCGCGACACAGACCACGCTCACCGCCGCGGACAACCGGGCCGCGGCTGCGACGTCCGCGCCCTGCGGCCGCCGGCCGAACCCGAGCTCCGGCCGGTGCTCGACGCGGTAGGGGTAGCGCAGCTCTCCCCCGAGCCGCAGCCCCAGCGCCCCGGCGAACGCGGCCTCCATCATCCCGGCGTTGGGGCTGGGATGCGACCGGCCGTCCCGGCGCATGACCCAGTACGCGTCGACCGCCGAACCGCCGACGACCGGGGCGCACGCGCAGGTCACCAGCGCGCACATCCGCGCCGGGAACAGGTTCGCCAGATCGTCGAGGCGCGCCGCCGCCCAGCCGAAGCGTTCGTACCGGGGGCTGTGGTGCCCGATCATCGCGTCAAGGGTGTTGATCGCCCGGTAGGTGACCAGGCCGGGCAGGCCGGCGAGCGCCCCCCACCACAGCGGGGCGACCAGCGCGTCGGAGGTGTTCTCGGCGATGGACTCGATCGCGCCGCGGGCGATCCCGGCGGCGTCCAGCGACGCCGGATCGCGTCCGCACAGCGCCGGGAGCCGTTCCCGGGCCGCGGCGAGATCGTCGGCGCGCAGCTCCTCGCCGAGGCGTCGGCCCTGACGGCGCAGCGAGGCGCCACCGAGGACGGTCCACGTGACCGCCGCCGTGAGCGCGACGGCGCGTTCAGCGGCGCGTTCAGCGGCGCGTTCAGCGGCGCGTTCAGCGGCGACGGCGGGCACGGCGACCGCGGCCAGCAGCACCGCGGTGTGCAGCGCTCCGGGCGCCCGGCCGTCCCGGTAGAGCCGGTTCTCCAGCCAGGACGCGGCCCGCCCGAACCCGGCGACCGGATGCAGCCGCGCCGGGTCGGCGAGCAGCCCGTCCAGCACGGCACCGAGGACCAGACCGAACGCGCGCACGGCGCGGGAAGGGACCACGGCGCGGGAAGGGACCACGGCGCGGGAAGGGACCACGGCGCGGGAAGGGACCACGGCTCAGACGCTCATCGCGTACGCGACGACCCCGCGACGGACGGCGTCCATCGCCGCCCGGGCGGTCCGGCGCACCCGCGCGCCGTCCGGCGTTCCCGGGTCCGCCCGCACCATCGGAGCGACCTGCGCGATCTGGTCAAGGATGTCGATGAGCTGGCGCATCCACCGGACGAAATCGCCGGCGGTCAGTTCCACGGAACTGTCGGTCAGCACCCGTTCCAACGTGCGGCCCGCGGCCCAGTCGTGCGCGACGGCGACGAATCCGAGCTCGGGCGGGCGCAGGAACGCGAGCCGGTGGGCCTGCTCGGCCTCGGCGAGCCGCTCCGACAGCCGGACCATCTCGGCGAGGCAGTCGCGTAGCGCCGCGCCGCCCGGCAGCGCCGGGACGCCGACGTCGTCACCGCGCGGCTCGAACACCAGCGTGGACACGGCGGCGGCCAGCGCCGGCGGGGTGAGATCGTCCCAGATGCCGGCGCGCAGGCATTCGGCGACGAGCAGGTCCTGCTCCGAATAGATGCGCGCGAGCACCCGCCCGGCGGCGGTGACGCGGTCCCCGTCCAGGTAGCCGAGGTCCTCGAGCGCGGCGCGGACCCGGTCGAACGTCTTCGCGACCGTGTTCGTCCGACCCTCCACCTTCCGTGAGATCGCGGCGGTCTCCTTGACCAGCCGGTTGACCTGCTCGGCGGAGCGCAGGTGCTCCTCGCGGCGCGGACAGTCGTGCACCGGATGGGCGCGCAGGGCCCGGCGCAGCCGGGCGAGCTCGGCGTCGTCCGCCGCGGCCGAACGGACCCTGGCCCGCCGGCCCGGAGAGGCATCGGGGTTGACGTCGGCGGCGCGCAGGGAGGAGGCCAGATCCCGGCGTGACTGCGGCGAGCGCGGGTTGAACGACCGCGGCACCCGGACCCGGCCGAGCGGTTCGACGGCGACCGGGAAGTCGGTCAGGGACAGCCTGCGAACCTGCCTGTCCGCGGTGAGCACCACCGGCCGCGGGCCGTCGGCGGCATTCGCGGCGGCGGCGTCGGCGTCGAGCACGACAGCGAGCCCGCTGCGCCGCCCGGCGGGCACCCGCACGATGTCCCCGGTCCGCAGCCGGGCGAGCGCCGCCGCGGATTCGGCCCGCCGGCGCGCCGAACCCTCCCGCGACAGCGCGGCCTCCCGCTCAGCAATCTCCCGGCGCAACCGGTCGTACTCGCCGATGTCACCCTTGTCGCAGCTCAACGCCTCACGCTTCGCGTCGATCGCCTCGGTGTTGCGCTGCACCGCCCGGGCCAGGCCCACCACGGCCCGGTCGGCCTGAAACTGCGCGAACGACGACTCCAGCACGGTGCGTGCCCGCTCCCGCCCGAGCCTGCCGACCAGGTTGACGGCCATGTTGTACGACGGCCGGAACGACGAGCGCAGCGGATAGGTCCGCGTGGAGGCCAGCCCCGCGAGCGCGAGCGGATCCAGCCCCGGCTGCCACAGGACGACCGCGTGGCCCTCCACGTCGATGCCGCGCCGCCCGGCGCGGCCCGTCAGCTGGGTGTACTCCCCCGGGGTGATGTCCACGCGGCTCTCGCCGTTGAACTTCGTCAGCCGCTCCAGCACGACGGTGCGGGCGGGCATGTTGATGCCGAGCGCCAGGGTCTCCGTGGCGAAGACCACCCGGACCAGCCCCTGGACGAACAGCTCCTCGACGATCTCCTTGAAGGTTGGCAGCATGCCGGCGTGGTGGGATGCGATGCCGCGTTCCAGCCCCTCCAGCCACGCCCAGTAGTCGAGCACGGCGAGGTCGGTCTCGGGGATCCCGGCGGTGCGTTCCCGGACCAGGGTCCGGATCCGCTGCTGCTCCGCGGGGCCGACGAGCCGCAGACCCGCACGCACGCAGGAGGTGACCGCCGCATCGCAGCCGGCCCGGCTGAACACGAAGACGATCGCCGGGAGCAGGCCGTCGCGGTCGAGCCGTTCGACGACCTCCGGCCGGCCCGGCACCCACGTCCGCCGGCGCGCGCCGGGCGCCGGCCGACCGCGGCCGACTGCGGGAGAGCCCCCCGACAGCGCCCGGCTCTCCTCGCGGGCCAGCCGCAGCAGGTCCGGGTTCACCAC
This sequence comes from Frankia sp. CeCAU1, assembly GCF_977971845.1. Classification (NCBI taxonomy): domain Bacteria; kingdom Bacillati; phylum Actinomycetota; class Actinomycetes; order Frankiales; family Frankiaceae; genus Frankia; species Frankia sp. CeCAU1. The sequence goes on from NZ_CDWWXA010000066.1 coordinate 10,124, forward strand.
TCGTCCACCGACCGCCGTCGGACCACCACGGGCCGCGGGGATGGCTGCCACGGGCGCCTGGCCGGCACCCCCGTTGCGGCCACGGTCGCCACCGCGACCACCCTGGGTGGCCCGGCCCCGTTCGCCGTTGCGGTTGCCGCCCCGCCCCCGTCCGCGGTCCCGGTCGCCGACGCGCTCCCGGTCGCCGACGGCGGCGCGCCGGGTGCCGGCTACCTCGAATCCGGCTTCGACCCCGGCGTTCCACCTCGACCGGACGAGATCATCGTCCAGGGTGGCACGGAGTGCCGCGGGTCCGCCCGGCGGCGGGGTACCGGCAGTGTCCTCGAGGAACAGGTCGTACAGGGTGCGGTCAGCGAGCACATGCTGCCACAGCGGAACGGGACGATGATCGCTGACGATGACCCGGGTATGGCCGCACACCGTGACCAGCCACTCGGCGAACTCCTCGGCGTTGCTCACCGTTGCGGACAGGGAGACCAGCCGGACCTGCGCCGGCAGATGGATGATGACCTCCTCCCACACGGCGCCGCGCTGGCGGTCAGCGAGGTAGTGCACCTCGTCCATGACGACGTAGCCGAGGTCGTCCAGCCGGCCGTTGTCGACCGGGCCGGCGTAGAGCATGTTGCGTAGGACCTCGGTGGTCATCACCACGATCGGGGCGTCGCCGTTGCGGGAGGTGTCCCCGGTCAGCAGGCCGACCGAGACGGCGCCGTAGCGGGAGACGAGATCGGCGTACTTCTGGTTCGACAGCGCCTTGATCGGCGTCGTGTAGAAGCAACGCGTCCCGGTGCGCAGGGCGAGATGGGCGGCGAACTCGCCGACGACCGTCTTACCCGCTCCCGTCGGGGCCGCGACGAGCACCCCTTCACCGGCAGCCAGCGCCGCGACCGCCTCGAACTGGAACGGGTCGAGTCCGAAGGGGAGGCCAGCGGCGAACTCCACAAGAATCTCGGGCGTGGAGGACACATCAGCCACCCTACGGGACGCGACGGCCGGCAGCCGACCGGTTCATGCCGGTCCCGACCGGCCGGGAAGAACCTACGAGCGTCAGGTGATGTCGCCGTGGGTGACGTCGGTGCTTGGGGAGACGGGGGCCGTCCCCGCGCCGACGGGTGTTGACGACCCGGTGCCGGCAGGGTTCACCGTGCCGGGCGGATTCGCCGTGCCGGGCGACGTGGCCGTCGCCGCGGAGGCCGCGGGGCGGGGCGGGGCGTCGTCGAAGTCCAGCGGGGAGGTCTCGTCGTCGTCCAGGTCGGCATACGGGGAGGTGTCCCCGCGGCGGGCCACCCGCCGGTCGTTCAGCCACCCGATGATCAGCGCGACCTCGTAGAGGAGCACCATGGGCAGGCCCAGCGCGAGCATGGTGAACGGGTCCTGGCTGGGGGTGACGACCGCGGCGAACACGAACACCAGGAAGATCTCGGGCCGCCGCCAGGAGCGCAGCTTGGCGGTGCTGACGATCCCGGCCAGATTCAGCATCGTGACGAGCAGCGGAACCTCGAACGACAGTCCGAAGATCAGCAGCATCGCCTGGACGTAGCTGAGGTACCGGTTGCCGTCCAGGACGCTGACCAGCCCGTTGCCGCCGAAGCCGAGCAGCAGGCCCAGCCCGGTCGACAACGTCAGGTAGGCGAAGACCGCGCCGGTGGCGAACAGGACGAGGGAGACACCGACGAAGGTCAGTGACCAGCGCCGCTCATGACGGTGCAGACCAGGGGTGATGAAGGACCAGAGTTGGTACAGCCACACCGGCGAGGAGACCACCACCGCGGCGATCATGGAGATCTTCAGGCGGATGGTGAACGCGTCGAGGATGCCGAAGAAGTACAGGGTGCAGTCGTTCGCCGCCAGGCCGTCCGGGCTGAACCGCTTGCTCGCCGGCAGGTCGCAGTATGGCGCCTTGAGCCAGTCGAAGATGCGCGGCTCGAAGATGAAACAGACGACACCGGCGATCGCGAACGCGAGGAGCGCGATGGCGACGCGGTTGCGCAGCTCACGCAGATGCTCGGTGAGCGGCATGCGACTGTCCTCGACAGTGCGCGTGCGGCGGTGGTTCACCGAGGCGACGAGCCTTCGCGGCGTGGGCAACCCTGGCACGTCGGCGGCTCCTGGTCGAGAGGAAGGAGGAAGGGGCGCCGGCGGACGCCCGACAGGCCGTGGAACCGCCGTGAGGTCAGCCCCGGTCGGCGGCCGACGCGGTGCCGTTCACGGACGAGGCGGAGACCTGACCGGGCGCGACGGCCTGACCGGGCGCGACGGCCTGACCGGGCGCGACGGCCTGACCGGGCGCGACGGCCTGCGGCTGGGCCACCGGCCGCTGGGCCTCGATCGGCAACGGGGCCGGCTGCGCCGCGGGCGCGGGCTGGTCATCCTCGCGCAGGCCCTTCGTCTCGGCCTTGAAGATGCGCAGCGAACGACCGAAGGAACGCGCGGCGTCGGGAAGCTTCTTCGACCCGAATAGCACCAGAACGACGAGGGCGATGATGATGATTTCGGTGGTGCCCAGGTTTGGCATGGTCGGCGTCCTCCGATGAGCGCGGTACCGGGCCCGGTCCGACGACCGGTGCGATCGATGCTACGTCCGCCAGCCTAGGAGAGGATAGACGGCGTGCGGGTATCCCGGAGATGACGGATGCGCAACGAAGTCAGCCTGCACGATAGCTCGTAGCACTCGGCGGGGAAAGCGTGTCCACAACGACGCCGGAAACCCAAATCATCACCGACCGCTACCTCGTCAAGCCGGAAGTCCCAAATTGTAGCGACACAACGCCATATGGCACGATCGACGTCACGCGACGGTCGCTCCCGGCAGACCACACGGGGACCACGGATCCGGTCAGGCGAGGATCCGGTCAGGACGTGCGTTCGGCGAGCCGCGCACTGACCTCGGCGTGGTCGAGCCGCGCCGCGAGCGCCGCGGTGTCCGAGGCCAGGGCCGAGACCCGCGCGGACAGCTCCGTCGTGACGGCCCGCACCGCGCGCATCTTCTGCCACACCCGCCACGCACTGAGCGCCAGCAGGGCAAGCGCGCCGACGATGAGGACGAGGTAGAGGAGCGCCCAGAACATACCGATCACCCTACTCGGCGGTCGGCGTGAGCCCGTAGGCGAGCAGGGCCCGGCGGGCCAAGGCGTGCACCTCCTCGGCGAGCGCCGGCGGCTCGACCACCCGCACGTCGGCCCCGAGGCCGAGGACCAGCCGGTGCAGCCAGAAGGTCTCCCCGGCGTACAGCGTGACCTCGAGCCGTCCACCGGGCAGCTCGCGCATCCCGGTGACCGGGTAGTAGTCGGCCACCCACCGGGCCGGGGACGCCAGCTCCAGCACGACCCGCACGTCCGCCGGGCCGGGCCGGTAGATCCCCTCCCTGGTGTCGCGGGACACCGTGCCCGGCGGCGGAACCGCCGGGGCGTCGAGGATCGTCACCCCGCCCGGCCCGTCGATGCGGTCCAGCCGGAACAGCCGCACCGCCTCCGCCCGGTGGCACCATCCCTCCAGGTACCAGCGGCCGTCCTGGACCAGCACCCGCATCGGGTCGACCTCGCGCTCGGTCAGCTCGTCGCGGGACCACACCAGGTAACGCAGATGCACCCGCCGGCGGTCCCGCAGCGCCCGCTGCACCACCGCGAGGACCTCGTCGTGGACGTCGAGGGTGACGCGTACCTGGCCGACGGCGGCGGTGCCGGCGGTGCCGACCGCCTCCTCCAACTTCTCCAGCGCCCGATCCAGGGCCTCGCGGCCGGCGAGGCCGGGCACGTCGGCGAGCGCGCGGGCTGCGACGATCAGGGCGGTCGCCTCGTCGACCGACAGCCGCAGCGGCCGGTCGAGGGTCTGCGGATCGACGATGGTGATCTGATCGCCGGAGTAGCTCAGGTCGATGAGGTCCCCGGGCGCGCCGCCGGGCAGACCGCAGACGAACAGCAGGTCGAGGTCGTCGCGCAGCTGGCGGGGGGTGACCCCGAAGGCCGCGGCCGCCTCGGTCAGGGAGATCCCGGGATGCGCCCGCAACCAGGGGACGAGCGCGAGCAGCCGGCTCAGCCGGTCGGTGGCGGCGCTCACCGCGTGCCCGGGGCGGGCGGTGGACGATGAGCCGGGGCGGGCGCCGCACGGCGGATCATCGGGCGCTCACCGGACGTTCGTCGCGGCGCACCCCCGCAGGTGGGGACGCCACGTCGCGGGCGGCGGTGCCCGCGAGCGTGGCGGCGGTGCCCGTGAGGGCCGCCCGGAGCCGACCGACCACAGCCGCGCGCAGCTCGGGTGGGTCGACGACGACGACGTCCGGACCCGATCCGACGATCCACCGGGCGAGCTGTTCGGTGTCGGCGAAGTCCATCTCCAGCAGATCCATGCCCGGCGGTGGATTCGTATCCGGCGACGGGCGGGCGTACCGCCGCAGCGCGTGCGCGCTGCCCCGGCGGACCGCCAGCGTGGCGGTCCGGAAGCGGTCCGGGGGGGCCTGCGCCGAGACCATCGCCCGCAGGTCGACCCCTGGCGGGACCTGGACCGCGCCGGCCGGTCCGACCATGCGCACCGGGCCGGTGAACCGGGACAGCCGGAACACCCGGGCCGCACCACGGTGCAGGTCGTGCCCGGCAAGGTACCACCGCCCCCGCCACGACAGCACCCCCCAGGGCTCGACGTGCCGGTCGGCGGAGTCCGTCTCACCGACCTTCCGGTACGGGAAGCGGATGGTCCGACCGGCCTGGACCGCCGCGAGGCACTGCTCGAAGGCCGGCTCGGTCGCATCGACCCGCGGTTCGAAGCCGTCGAGCGCGCCGAGCCCGCCACCGCTCACCGCGGCCCCGCCCGCGTCGAGCTTGCGCAGGGCGCTGGCGGCCGGCCCGGCGAGCGCCGTGCTCGACCACAGCGAGCCGGCGACGGCCAGGGCCGCGGCCTCGTCCGGTTCCAGGGCGATGTCGGGCAGCGCGTAGTCGCCGCGGCGGATGCGGTAGCCGGTCTCGTTGCTGAACGCCGAGTCAGCGCCGGTCTCCAAGGGGATGCCGATCTCCCGCAGATACGCCTTGTCCCGCTCGAACATCCGCCGGAAGGCGTCCTGCTCCTCCTCGGTGCGCCCGGGCTCGTAGCCCTCCACCAGCTCGCCGATCTGGGACACGGTGAGGAAGCGCGATGTCGCCATCAGGCACATCGTCAGGTTGAGGAGCCGCTCCACCCGTCGCCGGGACACACCCGTAAAGGGTAGCCGCCGGAGTTCACCGGGCACGCACCACCCCATCCCCGCCGCTGGCGCACCGGGCCCACCGGGCCCACCGGGCCACCCCCGGCCGGGCCGGGTGAGGGCCCGTGGGCTACGGCTGGCCGGCGCCGGCCCCGACACCCGGCGTGGCCCCGACACCCGGCGTGGCCCCGACACCCGGCGTGGCCCCGACACCCGGCGTGGCCCCGACACCCGGCGTGGCCCCGACACCCGAGGTGGCGCCGTCGACCGCGATCAGGTCCACCACGAACACCAGGGTGTCGTCGGCGAGGATCGTCGGCGGACGTCCCCCCACCGGGCCGTACCCGAGGTCCGGCGGGATGATGATCTGGCGGCGGCCGCCGACGCGCATCCCGTCGATGCCCTGCCCGAAGCCGGCGATCGTGCCGTCCAGCGGGAAGGTCGCCGGCTGGCCCCCCGCCCAGCTGCTGTCGAACTCCTTGCCGTCGCGCCAGAGCACGCCCACGTACCGGACCGTGACGGTGCTGGTGGCGGAGGCGAGCGCGCCGTGACCGGTCACGAGATCGGTGGTGACCAGCGTGGCCGGCGCCGTCCCCCGGCCCGCCGCGGAGATCGGCTTGCGGCTCAGGTCGGTGGCACCCGCGACCGCGGGGACCCGCCCGGAGGTATCGTCGGCGGCCGTCCGGGAGGGCACCGGCGCCGCCCTGGTGCCGTCGGGGGCGTCGGAGGCGCCGCAGCCGACCAGGAGCGGGGCGAGCAGCACGGCGGGCAGCACGGCACCCGCGAGCAGGTGCCGGCGGGTGGCGGACGGCCGACGGCCGCTGCCACGCGAGCCGGGACGGGCTGACGCGAAGGGCAGGACGACGCCGGCGCGTCGCGGCACGAACATCACAGGGGCTCGAGTCCTCACATACTGGCGATGAGCTTGTCGACCCGATCATCAACGGAACGGAACGGGTCCTTGCACAGGACCGTACGCTGGGCCTGATCATTGAGCTTCAGGTGGACCCAGTCGACCGTGAAGTCCCGGCGTTTCTCCTGGGCACGCTTGATGAACTCGCCGCGCAGCCGGGCGCGGGTGGTCTGCGGGGGGCGTGACTTGGCCTCGAAGACGTCGAGATCACGGGTGACGCGCTCGACCAGACCAGCCCGTTCCATCCGGTAGTACAGGCCCCGGTCGCGGTGGATGTCGTGGTATTTCAGGTCGAGCTCGGCGACCCGCGGCGAGGCCAGCGACAGCCCGTGCTTGTACCGGAAACGCTCGATGAGCACGTACTTCGTCACCCAGTCGATCTCACGGGCGACGAGCTCGAGGTCGTCGGTCTCGATCGCGAGCAGGGTACGGCCCCACAGGTCGAGCACCCGCTTGGCGACCTCGTCCCCGTCCCCGCCGCGGCGCTCCACGAACTCGACCGCCTTGGAGTGGTACTCCCGCTGGATGTCCAGCGCGCTGACCTCACGTCCGTTGGCCAGCTTGATCCTGCGCTGGCAGGTCATGTCGTGGCTGACCTCGCGAATCGCCCGGATCGGGTTCTCCAGGGTCATGTCCCGCAGCATCACACCGGCCTCGATCATGCGCAGCACCAGGTCGGTCGCCCCGAGCTTGAGCAGCATGGTCGTCTCGCTCATGTTCGAGTCGCCGACGATCACGTGCAGCCGCCGGAACCGCTCGGCGTCGGCGTGCGGCTCGTCACGGGTGTTGATGATCGGCCGGGACCGGGTGGTCGCCGAGGACACCGACTCCCAGATGTGCTCGGCGCGCTGGGAGATGCAGTACACCGCGCCCCGCGGGGTCTGCAGCACCTTGCCCGCGCCGCACAGGATCTGCCGGCTGACCAGGAACGGCACCAGCACGTCCGCGAGCTTCGAGAACTCGCCGTGCCGACCGACGAGGTAGTTCTCGTGACAGCCGTAGCTGTTGCCGGCGGAGTCGGTGTTGTTCTTGAACAGATGGATGTCGCCGGCGATGCCCTCCTCGCGCAGCCGTCGTTCGGCCTCGACGAGCAGGCCCTCGAGGATGCGTTCCCCGGCCTTGTCGTGGGTGACCAGGTCGGGCACGGAGTCGCATTCCGGGGTGGCGTACTCCGGATGGCTACCGACATCCAGGTAGAGACGGGCGCCGTTCTTGAGGAACACGTTGCTGCTGCGTCCCCATGACACGACACGACGGAACAGGTACCGTGCCACCTCGTCCGGGGACAGCCGTCGCTGCCCCCGGAACACGCAGGTGACGCCGTACTCGTTCTCCAGTCCGAAGATGCGGCGGTCCACGTCTGTGACCCTATGCTCGGATGCCGCCTCGGCGCGCCGGGACGCTCGGGCCGGATGTCAGCCTGATGCGGATTCGCCCCTCCTGTGGACGGACGGGCCGACCGACAACCGCCAGGCCCAGCCCGACGACGAACCAGCCGGCGAGGACCAGCACCGGGCGGCCACCCCCGGCACCGTCGAAGTAGGCCGTCGAGCGCAGCAGCGTGGCACCCGCCCCCGGCGGCGCAAACTGGCCGATGTCGCCCCAGGGCCGTGGCAGCATCTCCGGGGCGGAGGCCGCCGCCGACAGGGCGGCACCGGCGACCAGAACCAGCACCGCGGCGACGAGACCCGGCACGCCCGCGACCGCCCCGAGTCCCAGGACCGGCCCGGCGACGGCCAGCGCCAGCAACGTCACGACCGCCATCGTCGTCAGGAACTCCCCGGGTAGGACGTCCAACGCCCCCTGCAGCGCGACGGCCCCGGCGAAGCCGGAGAGCACCGCGAGCGCGGCGAGCCCGGCGAGCCGGATCACCCGCGACCCCACCATCCGCGCCAGCAGCACGCCGGCCGCGGTGATCACCAGCGTCAACGGGAGGTAACCGGCCGCCAGCCCGCCGCCGGCCTGGTCCCGTGGCGCGTTGGCCACCACGTCGACCACCGGGATCTCCAGACCTGGCATGAACACCCGGATGCCCCGAGTCAGCGCCTCGGTGACCGCCGGACTCGCTGCGGAGGCGACCCGCAGGGTCAGGCCGTTGCCGCCGATGACGATCGCGGCGTAGGCGTCACGCTCGCGCAGCGCACGGTCGGCGGCGGCCACCGTCGGCACCGTGCGCACCGTGAGGGCGCCCGGCTCCACCCGGCTGATCTGGTCGGCGAGCGCGGTCGCCGCGGGTGCCGGGCCCACGGTGAGGATCGGCAGGTCCCGGGGACGCAGGCTGGTGACGGACGTTCCGTACAGCCAGACCAGGACGCCCATCAGCAGGGCCATGCCGACGGTGATGACGGCGATCAGCCGGACACCGTGCGTGCCGAGCCCGTCGACGCCGCCGAACCGGGCCCACGCCCGTCCGGCCGGATCGGCCGGATCGGGCAGGCCGGTCTCGCCCGAGGCCGGCGGGGGCGACGGCGCCGAGTGTCCCGGCTCGGAGCGCTGCCCCGGAAGAGGATCATGTTCGCCGCCGCCACGATGCCGTTCCCCGGTCACCACAGGAGGACTCCGACGGTCCGGTCGACGTGCGCCGGGTCCACCACGCCCTCCCAGGCCGCCGCCACCCTCGGCAGTGGTTGCCTCACCGTGTCCTCCCTCCGTCCGGCGACACCCGCCAGACTGCTACAGGGAGTAGCGTGACGCCTTCATGCTGTCGGGGCTTGTCCGGCGGCGTGTCGCGGCCGGCATGTCCGGGTGAATCCGCCGGTCCGCGGCGGTTCCGGACACCAGGTGGTCGACGGACCATGGGCGGGACAGGCGGATCGGGCGGGAAGGCTCCCCGGCGGGAAGGATGGCGACATGGCAACCGGAACGAACGACGCGGCGTCCCATCGAACACGACATGACGGCGAAGACAGGGCCCGGCTGCGGGCGCAGGCCGTCCGCGGCCGCGGCGGGCTGCCGCTCACGGTCCTCGCCCCGGCCGCGAAGGACCCGCCGCGCGGCGGCTTGGTCGTCGTCCAGGACGCCCGAGGCATCACGCCGTACCTGGTCTCCGTCTGCGACCGGCTCGCCGCCGCCGGCTGGCTCACCGTGGCCCCGCACCTGTATCACCGCGACGGGCTGGACGAGGTGGACCCGGCCGACGGCTGGGCCGCGGCCACGTCGACGATGGGCACCCTGTCCGGCGCGGGCATCGACGCCGACATCGACGCGGCGCTCGGGCACCTCCTCGCCGCGGGCTTCCCCGCCGAGCGGAGCGCGATCATCGGCTTCTGCATGGGTGGCACGGTCGCGCTGCACACCGCCACCCGGCACACCCTCGCCGCGGCGGTGTCGTTCTACGGCGGCGGGATCAGCACACCGTACTGGCCCGGCATCCCCGCCCTGGTGGAGGCGGCACCGTCGTTGCGCGGGCCGTGGCTCGGCCTCTACGGCGAGGAAGACGCCCTGATCTCCACCGACGAGATCGCCGCCCTACGAGCCGCGGCCGCACGCTCGGGCGCCCCGACGGAGCTGGTCAGCTACGCCGGGGCCGGCCACGCCTTCCACAGCGATGACCGGGAGGCGCTCTACCGCCCGGTCGCCGCGGCCGACGGCTGGTCACGGGCACTCGCCTTCCTCGACCGGCACGTTCGCCCCCGCTGAGGCGCCCGGCCGGCCAATCGAAGATCGTCACCATCGACCTCACGAGCATCACCCATCTGGCGTCCAGAGATCACGGTGGGCGCACGCGAGAGATCGGCGGCGGATGAGGGCGGCGGTGCGCGCCAGGTACGGCCCACCGGAGGTGGTGGGAATCCAGGAGGTCGACAAGCCCGCGGCCGGCGGCGGTCCGGGCCCCGGACGGTGCCGCGGCTAGGCTGCTCTGATGCCACGTCATAGCTGATGCCACGTCATAGCTAGCGACAGCTGGCGCGGCTCAGCGTAAGTCTGCTCTGCTGGCAGCGTAACGGTTGGAGTATGGGGACCGGGATCGTGGATGCGTCTGGGCACACTCGTGCGGACCGGCTCGGCGGCGGCCGTGGTGGTCGCCACCGGCGCGCGTACCCAGTTCGGCCGGATTGCGCTCGGGCTGGGCGAACGGCACGAGGAGACCCAGTTCCAGATGGGGCTGCGCCGGTTCTCCGGGCTACTGGCCCGGGTCGCCGGCGTGCTCACCGGCTCGATCTTCGTCATCAACCTGGTGCTGGCCCGGCCGCTGATAGACGCGTTGTTGTTCTCGCTGGCCATCGCGGTGGGCAGCACCCTGCGCCGTCGACGAGCGCGGGCGGCCGCGAGCAGGCTGTCGTGGTGCGGGCGGACCACGGACCCGGTCATACCCTAGTGCAGGTAGGACGAGGGCCGGTGAGGATTGTCCGCCCATCGCGTCGGTAGGCTGCCGACCATGGCGGAGCTGAGTGACGTCGAGCTGGACGCGCTGGTCGAGCGTGCCGTCGTCGACGCCTATGGTGAGGACGAACAGCTCGCGGCGTTTCACGCAGTGATGGAGGACAGCCTCACCGTTCCCTTCCGGGCCACCGTACTGGGCGTGGAAGTGACAGTGATGGGGATCGATCTGCTGCCTGGAAGCGGTATCGTCGCGGTCTGCACCCGGGGGCGTTATCGCCAGGCGATCGGGATTCTGGACCTGCCGTTGCCCGACCCTCCCCCGGGTGGGGTGGAATGGATCGAGGCCTACCGGCGCTGGGCAGCCTGACGGGGCGAAGCGGCAAAATAAGGTAGAAGATGTCCACGTACCAGTACTACGAGTTCCTGGCCGTCGACCGGCCTCTGGACGCGCGGCAGCAGGACGAGGTCCGCGCGCTGTCCACCCGGGCCAGGATCACCGCCACCAGTTTCACCAACGAATACCACTGGGGTGACTTCCGCGGTGATCCCCGGAAGATGGTGGAGCGCCTCTACGACGCCCATCTCTATCTCGCGAACTGGGGCACCCGCCGGGTGATGTTCCGTCTGCCCCGCGCCCTGCTCGCTCTCAAGGTCGCCGAGCAGTACTGCGTCGATCCGCAGGTGACCGCCTGGACCACCAGGGAGCATCTCGTCCTCGATCTGAGTAGTGAGGACGAGAGCGGGGACTGGGTGGAGGGCGCCGAGGACTCGTTGTCGGCGATCGTCGGTGTCCGTGCCGAACTCGCCGCCGGTGATCTGCGGCCGCTTTATCTGGCCTGGCTGGCGGCCTACGGGGTGTGGGAACGCGACGAGGAAGTCTTCGATGACGAGGCCGAAGACGAGCTCGAGCCGCCGGTGCCCGCCGGGCTGGGTTCCCTGACCGCACCGCAGCGGGCTCTGGTGGATTTTCTCCGTCTCGACGCCGATCTGCTTGCCGCCGCGGCCCAGGCGAGTCCGCCGGCGGCCCAGGCCAGGGAAGATCCCCGCGCCCTGGCCGGGTGGATCAAGGATCTTCCCTCCGGTGACAAGGAGAAACTCCTGCTCCAGGTCGCGCAGGGCCATGGGTCCCGGGTTCAGATGGAAGTGCTGCGACGCTTTCGTGGCGAGCCCGATCCCCTCCGGGATGGCCGTCCCCGCCGCACGGTGGGCCAACTGCTGGACGCCGCCGCGGACATCCGCCAGG